>JBDTTO010000246.1:0-5471 GCA_039930585.1 Gemmatimonadaceae bacterium | reverse complement strand
ACCCGTATCCTACAACGAGTCGCAGCGGCAACAACGCCCACCGCTGTCCTGCTTCGTTCCACGCGCGCATTCGCTTTCGTTTTTGAGGTATGGTTGCATGCGCACAAACGCATCATGTGCCCTAAACCGAAGACATTCGTTGGGCGAAGAGTTCCCTTCTGCTCACTGCGAAATTGAAGCGCTCGCTCCATCTCGAAGCGACTTCCTGAATTCCTGCGGCGTCTGCCCAGTTTCACGACGAAAGAAACGCGTGAAATAACTCGGATCCTGAAAGCCGAGTGACGTGGCGATTTGGGCAGATGTGTCGTCGGAGTACAAAAGTCTGCGCCGAGCACGCGACACGAGCACGTTGTGCAATACCTGCTTGGCCCGATGACCGATGTACTGCGTGCACAACACGCTCAAATGCCCAGGAGTTACAGCGAGCGCTTTCGCGTAGTCAGCGATGCGATGACAACTCGCTGCGTCGCTTTCGACCATCTCCACGAATTTCGAAACGACGGCGTGAGTGGCGCGCTGCGACTGAACGCCATGTTCTGCAGCGAACTGTCGTGCCAGCACAACAAGTGTCTCGTGCAACTGCGCGCGCAGCAGATCGGCACTGTCTCGACGGTAGTGCGCCAATTCCCGCTGCATTGCGGCGAGACGATTCTTCGTGCGACGGACGTCCGCAGGTGGGAGAGTCAGTGCCGCGCGTGCAGCGTCATTGTGAAAAAATGGAAGGCGCTGCAGGAACAGTTCATCCTGCAGGAATTCTCGGATGAATGACGCTTCAAAAAACAGACAGATGCCATCGAGTTGCCTGGTATCCCACCGCCGAACCTGACCGGGCGTCGAAAAGAAGACGGCTCCCGCATGTACATCGTGGCGGTGCGAGTCCAGCCAGAATGACCCCGTGCCGCGCGTTACGAGCGTCACGTCAAAAAAATCGAGCGCATGTGGCTGGCCAACGAGGAAGCCGTGCAAGTCGTGTATCCACGCGACATCAATCAACAAATGTCGGCCGTACTTGCGTCGATCAAACGCCACTCGGCGCACACTCTGCGTTGCGACTTTTGGGATTGGCGTTGGCTGCGGCGTCCTCATTCGTCGAAAAGTACCAACTTCGGGCGAATTCATCCATCAGGAAGTTGCAATGAAATCTCTAGAATGATGGATCTACATTTCATTTCTCGAACGGAAACAGATGTTTACAAACACGTGTGTCAACCGGCTTGGGGTCATGGCACTTATTGCGAGCGTGGCGTCCGCCGCACTTCAGAACGAGAGCCCGTTGCAAAATCGGCCAGTGGCCGCTGCGTCGTGCAGTGCTAATCCTGACTATCAACAGCTGGCATTCTGGGTTGGCGACTGGGATGTATACGATTCACTTGGCTCTCGATACGCAACGCAAAACGTGCACGCGATTGTTGACGGCTGCGCAATTACGGCCGATTGGATCGGTCGCGCAGGCAACAAGGGTTTCAGTGTTTCGGCGTTTGACCTGAGAAAACGCGAGTGGAAGCAGGTGTACGTGTCGAATCAGACTCCAACACCATCCGGCGTGCCGGTGCGGCATTCCGATTCGACCTACCACGGCCCCGGCGTACGGTTCATTCCGTCGCTGGACGTGGCCGCGGGCGAAGTCGCGCGATCGCGTGTTACCATCATGCCATTGAGCGGACATCGTGCAGTACAGCTTTTCGAAGACTCGCCCGACAGCGGGAAAACGTGGCACACAATCTTCAAAGCAGAACATCGACTGAGTACGGGCCCGAAACCGTAGTGGTGAGGCGATTTTAAGGTGAGCAGGGCGGGCCTCCTCCATTCGGCCCATTTCTGTCCGCGCGATGGTGCACTATTCTGACACGCAACACTGCATCATGCGGTGCTGTCTCATGCACCTCTCGCTACTTGCTCCCACTACATGTCCAAACAGCGACGCACGCTGCTTGTCGTAATCCTGCTCGCCGTCGTGGCAATCGTCACGACGGTCGTCGTGCGCGGGCGTAACAAACCGCTCGAACTCATTGGCGTAGTTGATGCCAACGACATCGTGGTCACGCCGCGCGTGCAGGGTCGCCTGGACAGTCTGTTTGTTGATGAAGGAAGCGAAGTGAAAGCCGGACAACTGGTTGCTTCACTTGAATCGTCAGAACTTGCGGCGCAGGCCGCATCAATCGCGGCGTCAACATCCGGCGCGATGGCGCAACTGGGCGAGTCGCAATCCAGCGTGTTGCAACTTTCAGGAAGCACCGCCGCAACATTAAGTGCAGCACAAGCGCGTGTTGCATCCGCTAAAGCCACACTCGCGCGTGAACGTGCACAACTTACGCAAGACAGCGCCGATGCATCACGCGTTGGCGTCATGTCACGCGCTGGCGCCGTATCGACGTCAGAACTTGAACGCGCAAACACCACGTATCACGCACAGCAATCCGTAGTTGCCGCGCGCGTGCAGGAAGTGAGCGCTGCCGAAGCAGATTTCGCGAGCGCACAAAGTGGAACGCACGCAGTTGCTGCAGCGAAGAGCGCCGTTGAGAACACTGCTGCGCGCGTGCGCGGCGCTCGCGCCGATTCCATGGCCGCTGTCACGCGACTCAACTACGCGGAGCTGCGCGCCCCGGTATCAGGCATTGTTCAGGTTGTGATCGCGCGTCGTGGCGAATTGGTTGGACCAGGCGCACCGGTCATGGTCATCATCGACCCCGAGCATCTCTGGGTACGCGTTGCCGCGCCCGAAACGGAGGCCGGCTCTGTTGCCGTGGGCGACTCACTCGACGTACTGCTTTCCTCCGGCGAAAAACTGCGCGGGCGCGTTATGAGCAAAGGCGCCGAAGGCGAGTTTGCAACGCAACACGACGTGAGCGCTTCCAAACGCGACATTCGCGCAATCGCTTTTCGCGTGACTATACCCAATCCGCGCCGAGTGCTCGTGCCGGGAATGACGGTGCAAGTTCTGTTGCCGACAAAAAAATGAGCTCGTCACAGTTGCCGGCGAACAAGGGTCGCGACAGCGAACCTGCAATTCGTATTGAACATGCGGTAAAGCAGTACGGCAAACTCACGGCCGTGAATGACGTTTCATTTACCGTGGGCAACGGCGAAACGCTCGGGCTCCTTGGTCCAAACGGCGCGGGCAAGAGCACGCTCATTCGAATGCTCACCACGCTGGTGCCAATTACCAGCGGGCGCATTGTGCTGCATGGAGATGATGTCACGCTGGATCCCGATCGCGCGCGATTGTCGATTGGTGTAATTCCGCAAGCGATGACAAGCGACACCGATTTGTCTATCGAAGAGAATCTCAGCATTTACGCCAAGTTGTACGGCGTGTCACGCGATCAACGTCGCAAGATCATTCCGGAACTACTCGAGCTCGTGAACTTGTCGGACCGTCGCAAGTCATTGGTCGGTACGCTTTCCGGTGGAATGCGCCGTCGCGTGGAGATTGCACGCGGCTTGGTACACAGCCCGCTCATTCTCGTGCTCGACGAACCGACAACCGGACTGGACCCGGTGTCGCGTGTTGACGTGTGGGAAATGTTGACGCGAATCAAACGCGAACGCCAACTCACGATTCTCGTCACCACGCACTACATGGATGAAGCGGATCGATTGTGCGATCGTATCGCAATCGTTGATCGCGGACGTCTGGTGGCACTTGATACGCCACGTGCGCTCAAAGCGTCGGTGCCGGGTTCGAGCTCCATCGAAGCACAATTTGACAGCGATCCGGAAAACTGGGAGGCGCTTCTAACGGCATTACCGAGTGTGTTGACGGTGCAGGCGCTCGGCGGACAAAGCTGGCGTGTTGTGACTGACGACGCAGGGCGTACCACCATGGGGCTTGCTGAACTTGCGCTTGGAGCCGGCGTTGCCATTCGTTCACTGGCCGTAAGCAGTACGACGCTCGACGACGTGTTTGTGTACTACACGGGACACGCCATGAAGGACAGCGCAGCGGCAGCAGCAGCGCACGCAAAGAGCGCAGCCTAAGGACGAGTAAAAACCACTATGAAACGCGCGCTTCCGATTGTTGAACGTGAACTGAGAAAGTTCATTCGCACGCCGGCGTTACTTGTGATGACGCTTATCATGCCAGTGCTGAATCTCGTGGTGCTCGGCAACGCATTTGGCGGTCGCGTGCGACACTTGAACGTTGCGGTTGTGGATGAGGACGGAGGGCCGGCAGCGCGGCGCGTGCGCGAAGCGGTGCTCTCGCTGCAGATGAACGGCGACGTAATCCGATCAATTACGTACGACAACGAACGTGACGCCGCGCGTGATGTGCGTGACGGCGTGGTGCAGGGCGCAATAATCCTGCCTCCCGGATTTTCACGGCGCGTGTACGCCGGCGAACAACCGTCAGCCGGATTGTTGCTGGACAACACGGATGCTGTTGTATCAGGCACATTGCAGGGTGTGTTGAACGGTGCCGTGCAACAGGCGGCACGAGCTGAACCCGCGCCGCGCTATGTGAAGGCCGTGAGACTCGAATCGGTCGAACTGTTTCCGTTCGTTCCGTACATTCGATACATGCTGCCAGGTGTCATCAGCCTCGGTATGTTCATGACCGTGATGATTGGTGGCGGCATGTCGTATCTCGATGACAAGCAGCGCGGGGTGCACGAAGGGTATCTCGTTACGCCCATTACCAAACTCGAGTTGGTGCTGGGACAGAATATTGCCGGCACAATCAAGGCGGTTGTTACCGGCATCCTTGTCACCGTGCTCGGCGCACTTGTTGCGGGTGTCTACGACATTTTTCAACCAACGCGATTTCTGGCATTGGTGCTGCTCGTGATCGTAGTGTCATTCGCATTCATGTCCATGATGTCCTGTCTTGTGGCGCGCATGAACAATCCGATGTTGCCGCGCGCGCTGTTCGGTGTGCTGAACACGCTGCTGTATTTTCCGAGTGGCGCAATTTATCCAACGCAATCGCTGCCAACCTGGTTGCGTTGGGTCACGTACGTTGACCCGTTTACCTACGCGGTGCACGGATTGCGCGTGCTGCTGCTCAAGGGCGCCGCAGTGCGCGTGGTGTTGCCCGATGTGTTCTTTCTGTCACTGTTCGCGGCTGTAATGTTTGCCGGGAGTGTCAAGCTGTTTCGCCGAACATTGTGAGCGAAACGCATTTCAATAATTAGCGCCGATTGGAATGGCGTCAGCACGCGCAACGCATGCTGACGCCAATCGCGATTTAGTCCAGCAAGTCGGCGGGCACTTTGCCGCCATTTTCTGCGAGCTTCTTCATGACCTGTTTGTGAAGCCAGATGTTCATCGTTGCGGTGTCCTGCTTGTCGCCTGTGTAACCCAGTTCATCGGCCAGCGCGCGACGTTGCGGCAGACTGTTGTCGATACCAAGCATCGACATCAAGTCCACAATGGATTCGCGCCAGTTGACCTTGTGTGAATATTTCGACGCCATGTCGGTGAGGAGCGCTTCCACATCGACAACGTCGCACCCGGAACCTATCAGCTCTGGG
>JBDTTO010000245.1:0-5480 GCA_039930585.1 Gemmatimonadaceae bacterium | reverse complement strand
ATCGAGCGCGAGATTGATCGTATTGCAGCGGTTACCCGACAGCTGTACGAGACGTATCGTCCGGAACAGGACATTGGTGGTGGTACCTCGGTACGCAGCCTGGTGGCCGACGCGGTATCGTTCCTGACGCAGGTCAATCGACACATGCACGTTCGGATCGAGACTGATTTTTCGAACGTGCCCAGCGTGATTCAGTTGCCGTCGGCGATGATGCGGCAGATCTTCATCAACCTCGCGCAAAATGCCTTCGAAGCGTCGCCGCCGGGCGAACTGGTGAGCATCCGCGCCGAGATGCGCGAACAGCAGCTCACATTGTCCGTGCGCGATCGCGGCAAGGGTGTTCCGCTGGAATTGCGCGATCGTATTTTCGATCCGTTCTTCAGCACCAAGGATCGTGGTGTGCGCACCGGTGGCATGGGACTCGGTCTCGCGCTGGTGCGGCGCACCGTTTCTGCAGCAGGTGGCACAATTGCCATTGCCGATGCACCTGGTTCTGGTACGATATTTACCGTGACACTGCCCGTCCCTTCGGGCGCTCAAGGAGGCGTTGCATGACCAGTGCTGGACACATT
Organism: Gemmatimonadaceae bacterium; assembly: GCA_039930585.1. Classification (GTDB taxonomy): domain Bacteria; phylum Gemmatimonadota; class Gemmatimonadetes; order Gemmatimonadales; family Gemmatimonadaceae; genus Gemmatimonas. The sequence goes on along the minus strand of JBDTTO010000245.1, from coordinate 4,908 downwards.
TTACTCGCGGATGACGAGCCGACGTTTCTCAATTCGACGGCCGATCTTTTGCGTGCTGAGGGCTACACGTGCGAAACAGTTCCTGATGGTGACAGCGCACTGGCGCGGGTAAAATCGCAGCAGTTCGACTTGTTGATTACCGATCTCGAAATGCCGGGCAACTCCGACCTCGAACTGGTCAAGCAAGTTGCGGTCGAGAGCGGCGGTTTACCCGTCATCATTCTCACAGGGTATCCGTCCGTGCGTTCGGCGGTGGCGTGTATCGAGTTGCCTGTTGCAGCGTATCTCACCAAGCCTGTTTCTTTTCCGGCGCTGCTGGAACGCGTGGCCGCATCAGTGCAGCGCTTTCGTTCGTGGCAGAGTATGCAGCGCGTCGAAGAACGTTTGCGCACGTGGCAAAATGATTTCGATCATTTGAACAAGGCGAGTGCGAAATCAGCAGCCCCGTCGCCAGATGTGTTTCTCAGTCTCACGCTGCGCAACGTGATGGGATCGCTCACCGATCTCGATCACATGACGCGCGCAATCAACAACCGACCCGTTGGTGAAACGCCGTGTCAGCTGATGAACTGTCCGCGCGGCGCGCAGTTGCAAAGTGCGGTCACAGAAACGATTCGCGTACTCGAAGAAACAAAAGGCGCGTTCAAATCGCAGACACTCGGCGAGTTGCGGAAAAATCTTGAGCTGTTGCTGAAACATGTGTAGCAGACGAACGGCTGCACGCGAAGGGTTTGGTGCTGTTCGTCACGAAGTTCGAAAACCCGCTCAAAAAAGTTCTTGACAGCAGAGTCGGTCAGCCCTATTCTGCTTCCGTAACACAACGGCTGCACGGCAGCCAACCTTGGCGGGCAGATTGAAGATCTGCGAGTCGAAGGCGCGAAAAAGATCAGACCCCTGATCTTTCGCGCCTTTTTTGTTTCCGGCGACGCTGTCGGAAACTTCTCGAGCGGTTCTGTGCTGGCGACGATGCTGGTGCGGTACCCGCCCGTAAGGTGTCTGAACAAAGCAGCAACACATTGCAGGGACGGGCCGATGCAAGATCGGCTTCCTTATCGGAAGAGGTTACGGGACTCTTCAGATGAAGGTGAAACGCTACTTCGCGCTGCATCACATGCGGCAGCGACCACGGTATCGCGTACACACTTCATCCTTGGCACCGATCAATGGCTACTAGCATCTCCCCAGTCGCTCCTTCGTACACGCCGCTAATCCAGCCGCAGATCCGTCACAACATCACGACGACTATCCGTCGTTCGATGACGCTGCTCGCGCCAAATGCGCGTGGCTCACTGAAGCGTGCAAGTCAGGTCAAAATTATCGCTGCAGAAGATTCAGGCATCGGCCATTCAGTCGCCGTCCTCTATGCGGCTGATGGATCAGGCGTCGCCGTCGTTCGTTTGCCACGCGGCTGACAAACATGCTGGACCTGGCGTTGCTGGTGATGCGCCATTTGCAAAGACGTTCGGCTTCACATGGCGCATTGCGCCGCACACAGAGCACGATGGACAACGCGTCCCCTTGGACGTTGCATACATAGATCGAAGAGCAGGAGATTCCCAATAAATCGGTGAGCGCATTTTTTGTGCACGCTGCGCAGCAGATAGCAGTGGCGGGAGTGTGGACGGCGCAGCGTTGCTGCGACACACATAGACAACGACGCGACCGGTTTTCCGAACGCGTCAACCTTGGCGAACAAGCACCGGCTTGTGAGTTGAAGGCGCGATGAGATCAGAAGCAACGATCTCTCCGCGCTTTTTGTTTTTCCGGTTCCCTTCACACTTTCCTCTCAAGAGGCCTCACATGTTAAGCTGGGCAATGGGCTTCCTTATCCTGGCGATTATCGCGGGCGTGCTGGGTTTCGGCGGCATCGCAGCGACGTCTGCCGGACTGGCCAAGATTCTCTTCGTGGTATTCCTGGTGATCTTCCTGGTGACACTCGTCATGGGTCGTGGGCGAGGAAAGATGGTGTAGCACCGCATAGTGGGCGGGCAGCGACGGCGACGATGCCAGGGTTATGACCGCCTTCTTGTAAAAGTTGAGATTTTACTAGCCGGGGATCGGTCGCTTCATGCGATCGGTCCCCGCTGGCGTTTCTGCTCGAATTTCTCTCGATCTCTTAACTGTCGAAATCCGGCCACTGGCCGACACTCATTGGTACGCGCTAACGCCGGGCGCTGGGCAACCAATTACTGGGTCAAGCGCGCTTTTGGTGATGGGAAGGTTCGTTTCTCGACGCAACTTGGCGGTCATGATCACGCCCAGTGCCGCCGATGTGACGTTTTTGGCTCGGCAACGTCCCTTTGAGGGCGAGCCGTGCCTGCCATTTGCTGGTCACCGTAAAGCATTTCGTACACGTATCCGAGCAACTCCGCCTGATAACATGGCCGCACCTGCAGCAGTCGCCACAACTCGAACTTCCGATCGGCTTGGTGAACTTCTTGTTCGCGAAGGGCTCCTTTCACGCGAACAGTTAGCCAAGGCGCTGCACGAACAGGCCGTCTCTGGCCAGCGACTGGGATTGACGGTCGTGAAGCTGGGCATGGTACCCGAGACCGCCGTCGTGACAATGCTCGCGCGCCAGTATCGCATGCCGGCCGTGGATCTCTCGCGGTTCGAAGTCGACACGCGACTGTTGAAGCTTATTCCGGCAGAACTGGCCAACAAACACACGGTTCTCCCGCTCAAGCGCGACGGGCGTCAGCTCACGGTCGCAATTGCCGATCCGACAAATCTTGGCGTCGTTGATGATCTCAAGTTCATCACGCGCTATGACATTTTCCCGGTGCTTGCCGGTGAGTTCTCGATGCGCGCCGCCATCGAGAAGCATTACGAAGCGAATGAAGTACAAATGCAGTCGTTGCTGCAGGACATCGAAAGCGACGACGAAGTAGAAGTGCTGGCCGAAGAAGCCGAACAAAATGATGTGACGGTGCTGGCCGCGCAGGTTGATGAGGCGCCTGTTGTAAAACTCATCAACGCCATTCTGATTGACGCCGTGAACAAAAAAGCATCGGACATTCACTTCGAATGTTTCGAGCACGAATTGCGCGTGCGTTACCGTATCGACGGTGCGTTGCAGGAAGTCATGAAGCCGCCCCTGAAAATGCGTGCGGCGTTGATCTCGCGTTTCAAGATCATGGCATCGCTCAACATCGCCGAACGTCGCGTACCACAGGACGGTCGTATCAAGCTGAAAGTCGGATCAAAGGTCATCGACTTCCGTGTAAGCGTACTGCCCACGTTGTTTGGCGAAAAGGTCGTACTTCGAATTCTCGACAAGGGCAACCTTACACTCGACCTCGAAACATTCGGCATCGAACCGCGTGCCGAGCGTGAGTTGATGGAAGCGATTTCGAATCCGTACGGGATGGTGCTGGTCACCGGACCAACCGGTTCCGGAAAAACGACGACGCTTTATTCGGCGCTGTCCAAGATCAATACCGGCGACACGAACATCATGACCGCCGAAGATCCGGTGGAATACAATCTGTTTGGTATCAATCAGGTGCAGGTGCGTACAGAAATCGGCATGACGTTCGCTGCCGCACTGAAAGCATTCTTGCGTCAGGATCCAAACGTTATCATGGTTGGCGAAATTCGAGATCTGGAAACCGGCGGTATTGCGATCAAGGCCGCACTCACGGGTCACATGGTCATGAGCACGCTGCACACGAACTCCGCGCCCGAAACCATCACGCGTTTGATGGACATGGGGCTCGAACCGTTCAACGTGGCATCCGCGCTCAATCTGATTCTGGCGCAGCGTCTGCTGCGAAAGATCTGCTCCAAATGCAAGGTGCGATATACGCCGGACGCCGCGGAGCTTGCCGGCGCAAAGGTCAAGCCCACCACTACGCTGCGTGAATTGCGCTTCTCGCAGGAAGCGCTCGACAATGCGAAAGTCCGTGCCACTCCGGACGCGCTACCGCTCCTGGCGAATATCACGCTGGACTCACTCGTCAGCGACTTGCCGTTCTTCAAGGGACACGGGTGCGATGTGTGCGCCGGAACAGGGCTCAAGGGTCGTCAGGGCGTTTATGAAGTCATGTTCATGACGCAGACAATCAAAAAGCTCGTGATGCAAAGCGCCGACGTGCAGGTGTTGCGCGATGCTGCCATTAATGAGGGCATGCTGTCGCTTCGCATGGACGGTTGGCTCAAAGTAATGAAGGGTATCACAACCCTGGAACAAGTCATTCGAGAAACGTCAGCCTGATCGTTTCCTGAGTATCACACGAAGCACTGGTTCGTCTTCTCCCGGATCCTGTTGGCGTCCGCCACTCGGCGTTTGCGCCACCCGGTCGTGCCCTCGTCCCAAATCGCTTCTCTGAAATGACAGCGCCGCAAGTTCAAACCACCGTATCGCTTCGCACGTTGCTCGATGAAATGATCGAGCGCGACGCGTCGGATCTGCATCTCTCGGCCGGCGACCGGCCGAAGCTGCGTATTGACGGCGAAATTGCTAATTCAGGGATTGAACACGTGCTGACGCCGCGCGATACGCTGCAGCTCGCGTATTCGGTGCTGACGGAAAATCAGAAGAAACGTTTTGAAATGGAGGACGAGCTCGATTTCTCGTTCGGCATTCAGAACCTGTCGCGTTTTCGCGGCAACGTGTTCAAGCAGCGTGGCTGCGTCAGCATGGTCATTCGGCAAATTCCGTTTGCCATCAAGACGTTTGCCGATCTGAATCTGCCGCCGGTCATCGCAAGTATGGCCGAACGTCCGCGCGGACTCGTGCTGGTTACGGGGCCAACGGGTTCCGGCAAAAGCACAACGCTGGCGGCGATGATCGACAAGATCAACACCGAGCGCCGCGGACACATCATCACGGTTGAAGATCCGATCGAATTTATTCATCGGCATCGCAACTGCATCATCAACCAGCGCGAAGTTGGTGCGGATACC
>JBDTTO010000244.1:0-5496 GCA_039930585.1 Gemmatimonadaceae bacterium | reverse complement strand
CCGCCGCCTTGCCGAAACCGAAACCCATCGTCGAAGTACGCAAGCCCGCGCCCAAGCCGGTCAGGATCGAACTGCCGAAGCCACCTCGTCGTGCCAAGCGCGTGCCGCACGCTGTGCAGCCGAAGGTCGCGACGGTCGCAACCGCGTTGCTGAAAGCGGTGGGAAAAGGACGCGTTGCACAATATCTCGCGACCAAGGGTGCGCCCGTTCTCGCAAAGAACGTCGGAAAACTCAGTCAACTCAAAGCACACGAGCAAACGCACGAAGACGGCGCAGAAAAACTGAAGAAGACTGAAGACGCGGTTGTTGTTCCCAAAAGCGACGAACAGTCAAAGGGAAACCTGGGACAGGTCAGCGTCGTTGCCGAACGTGCCGAGCCGGTTGTGGATCCGATGGTTGGAAAGACGACGCTGGCCGAATCGGTCAAAGCGAATACACCGCAAAGCATTGGTGCGTTGGACAACTTCAGTCGCGACAGAAATGCACAGCGCACGGGCGCTGACGTGCTGGATGTTGTACAAGGAGACAAGAATGCGGTAGTGAAAACGTTTGGCGATGTTCGGTTAACGCCGTCGCCGATTCCGTCCAATCACGAACCCGTGGCGTTGCCGCCCGCAGAGCGCGCGCCAGCAACGCCGCTATTGAGTCTGGGACGCGACACTATCGCCCCGTTGGAGAAAGAACACACCGACGTCAGTAATTACACAAAGGAAGCGGACTCAAAGCTCAAGGAAGAAGGTGTGACACAGGAACAACTCGATATGGTTGATCGAGGTGATCTTGCAGAAGCGAACAAGGAAAAGAAGGGAATGGCAAAGAAAGCCGCGACCGAACCTGTGGCCGTGCTGAAAATGGCCGAAGGTGAAAGGGTGCGCGTTAATACTGAACTCGATCGGGAAGAGAAATCCGGCCGTCGCGAAATGGACAACAAACGCGGCGGTGCACTCAAGCACACAGGTAAAAAGCAGAGTGATGCCAAGCGTGCGCTCGAGAAAAAGCGCGAAGATGTTGCGACAGAAATCAACAATCGGTACAAAACCACACAGGACAAGGTTACGAAGCGACTGGCCGCGCTTGAAACTGAATCACTCAAAAGATTCGACGAGGGCAATGCGGCAGCGGCAAAGGATTTTGAAACGAACGTCAACGTTGAGTTGGACGCCTACAAAGACGATCGTTATTCCGGCTGGTTTGGTTGGGCGCGAAAGGCGAAAGACTGGCTGCTGGGCATGGATGACTTGCCGAGAGTCAAAGCCATCTTTGATCGCAATCGTGACCTGTTCGTGCGGCGCGTGTCCAAACTCGTGGACGACATTTCTGCGGACAACAAACGTGTTGTGCAGGAGTGCAAGGACGAACTGACAGCAACGCGCGCCAGTATTCAGACTTACGTAGATGGTCTCGAGCCGTCGTTGCAGGGCATTGGCAAGAAAACTGCGGCCGAAATGAACGAAAAGCTGGACGACCTCGATAAGGAAATTGGCAAGAAAGAAGAGGAGTTGCAGACAAAGCTCAAAGACAAACAGACCGCCGCAATTCGTGCGATCGACGAAAAGATCGAGAAGATGAAGGAGGACATGTCCGGCGCGCTGGCAAAAGTTGGACGCCTGCTGCTGCTGGCCGCGAAGAAATTCTTTTCATGGGCGCTGGAAAGTCTTGGGGTATCGCTTTCAACCATTGAAGGCATCATCAGCAAGGGCATTGCAGTCCTGAAGGCGATTTTTACCGGACCTCTCAAGTTCGTGAAGAATCTTATTGCGGCGGCGAAACTCGGGTTCTCCAACTTCGCAGCGAATTTCCTCAAACACTTGAAGGACGCGTTGTTCGAGTGGCTGACAGGCGAACTACAAGGCATCACGCTGCCGGAAACGTGGAATGCACGCGGAATTGTCAGTGTGCTGTTTCAGGCAATCGGCATCACGTGGGCCAACGTGCGTACGCGCTTGCTGTTGGTTATTCCGGCGCCCGTTGTTGAAACGCTCGAGAAGAGTTTCGGCCTCGTGAAAACGCTGGTGACGGAAGGCCCGATGGCCGCGTGGGAGCAGATCAAGGGAATGGCCGGTGAGCTCAAGGACGGCTTCGTGAGTTCAGTGATGGAATGGCTCAGGAACACCGTCATTGTGCAAGCCGTCAAGTACGTGCTTTCGCTGTTCATTCCCGGCGCTGGCATCGTGAAAGCGATTTTTGGTATTTACGACACCATTGTGTTTTTCATCCAGCGTGCGAAAGCAATCATGCAGATGATCGGCAGCTTCCTCGGCTCGATTGCCGATATTGCCGCAGGGAAAATTCAGTCGGCGGCGGATGCGCTGGAGAACGGATTGGCGCGCGGTCTGAAATTGGTCATCATGTTCCTGGCCAAGCTTCTCAAACTTGACGGGATTTCTGCCAAAGTTCGTGAGACACTTGGCAAAGTGCGCGACAAAGTCGACGCGGTGATTGACAAAGTCGTCGCATGGATCGTGAAGCAGGCAAAAGCATTTGTTGGTGCGGTCAAGACTACGGCCGGAAAACTTCTTGATTGGTGGCGTGGGAAGAAGCCGTTCCACACCGCCGATGGTGAAGATCACGAAGTTGGTTTCCAGGGCGATGAGTCTTCCGCCGAGTTGTACGTTTTCAGCACGCCCGTGGTGATGGGAAAGTTTTTCAAGTCGTGGGAAGCCGGCATCAAAAACATTAAAGTCGCCGATAAGAAGTCAGCGCAAACCACAGCCCTCGACGAAGCACGAAGTTCGTACGATCGCATCAAGTCATTGCAGAAAGAATTGAGCGGACGCGTGAAGAAAGGCGTTGACGACCCGGCGCGCGATGCAAAAGGCGCGGAACTGTTGAACCAACTCGCCACCCTCGCGTTACTGCTCGCCAAACATGATCTTGGTTCGAACTCACCGCTTCCGCCTGAAGTGTTTCCGCCGTTTGTAATGGGTGTGCGCGCAGAGAGTTTCAAAGCGCACTATTTGTCGAAATCGGTCATCGGCAAAGGATCCAAACCTGGCGCGAGTCAACCAAAATCGTGGGATATCATCACGGCACACAAGTTGGGCAATGATTCGAGGTGGGTGCGAATGCATTTGCTGACTGCAGAACTGGGCGGTAAAGGCACGGATTCCAATCTGGTGCCGGCGCACGGACCGATGACAAACGTCGCCTTCCGCGATGCGGTCGAACATCCGGCCCGGGACGCCGTGATTGCCGGAGAGCCGATTATTTGGTATGAAGTAACGGTGCGGTACAATACCTCTGACGAAGATACGTACGGCCTTGGATTTCCGTCATACATTCAGATTCGATGGGGCGGTTATAAAGAAAAGGATGGCAAGTGGACGGAGAAGGATCCAGCCGCCAGGAAGGGCAGGTACGACCAATCGCCAAAGTTTCCCAATCTTCAGGAAATTGATCCGACGTTGCTGATCAATTTCGAGGGGCGTACTCGCGTGCAATCAGTGCTCAAGATTTCTGAAAGCGAGGCAAGGAGCATCGTAAACATGCGCAAATCACGCAAGTTCGATAACAAACGCGATCTGCTCTCACGTGCGAGGGGATTGAATTCGGCCGTCGCAGATCAAATCACAACGTCATTGGACGATTCGAGGAAAGTGAGTTACATCAAAAAGTAGTGACATACGGTGTGAGGTTCCGGAATGGGTTTCATCACGCTTACCGCACAAACCCCGCGCGCACTCGCGCCGCCGCTTCGCCGCGTCGCCCCACACCCAGTTTCTCCAGCACGTGATGCACGTGATTTTTTACAGTCGCCACTTCAATACCCAATTCCCGCGCGATCTCCTTGTTACTGCGCCCCTCTTCCAGTAACGCAGCAATCTGACGCTCGCGCCCTGTGAGCGGATCGACCACAACATCAGCCAACGGTGCTCGTCCCGCCGACAAGGCACCAACGTGCCGAAACAACGTACCCGCCATGAGCGGCGAACACTCCACTTCGTTGTGCGCCACGCGCCGCACGGCCGCCAACAGTTCGTCAAACGTTCCCGCACACGATACGTAGCCGGACAATCCTGCCTCGGCGCACGCCAATACGCCGCGTTCCGTATCTTCGACCGCAAATGCAACAAGTTTGGCGCCACTGATTGCGCCAATCTCGCGCGCCGCCGACAGCATTCCCGGTGTGGCAACATCAAACAGAATTACCTGTGGACGAAGCACGCGCGCGAGTGTCAGCGCGTCCGTCACCGTGGCGGCGCTGTCCAGGACGTGGACGTACTTCGAACCGTCCAACAGGCGCACCAATCCGTCGCGATACAATCGAATTTCGGCGACGACAATTACAGTGCTGTCGGCCGCACCGGCGGTCGGTATGGTGGCGGTCGATGGCGGCGTCGAATAGAGGTCGTCCATATCAGGCGGGGATCTGGTCCGGCGGAAATTCGATCAGGCGCGGGCGTCGAGAGTAGCCGTTCAGCCCGCCTCCCGCAAGACGCCCCGTCACAACCCCGGCACCCCGTGACGAAAGAGATTCAATGACGCGGCCGCGTCACCGTTACCGCTGCAAGTTGAGCCTGTTACGGAATTTCCGGGCGCAAGCACCGATTCTTTTCCGGAGTTCATCCGTCCGGGCTTGCAACTCACTCCGTTCGCAACGCCTCAATCGGATTGACGCGTCGTGCCCGGAGTGCGGGCACCAGACTCGCCAGTACGGATACCCCAATCAACGACAAGACAACCGTTGAGAACACGGTGACGTCATGCGCCGACGTTTTGAACAACAGCGGTTGAATGAAACGCCCGCCAAGCAGCGCAGCGACGACGCCAATGGCCACACCAATTCCGGCGGTTCCAATGCCGCTTGCCATGATGAGACGAATGATGTCGCGGCTGCTCGCGCCCAGTGCCATCCGAATACCAAGCTCCTGCCGGCGTTGCGCCACGAGATACGACATCACGCTGTACAAACCAATGGCGGCAACGCACAGCGCGAGTATGCCCATCAACACAAAAATGTTCGCGCCCAATTGCCACGGCCGCACCTTGGGATCAATGCTTTCCTGCAGACTGCTGGTGTGTACGTAAGAAATAGTTGGATCCACTTCGAGCGCGGCGCGACGAATCGCAGAAACCGTCGCATTCGGATTACCACGTGGGCGCACCAACAGCATTGTCGCGCCTGGGTATTTGTATTGCGCCCACGGAATGTAGTAGTGCATGGACGGTGCTTCTTCCAATTCGAAGCGATGTGCGTCGGTGACAATCCCAATAATTCTGGAACAAGGGGTCAGGCTATCCGTGCTTGCATAAAAACACGATCCCAGTGCCTGTTTGTTCGGCCAAAGTGTTGTGGCCATTGTCTGGCTGACAATCGCCACTGGCTCACTGCCTTTGCCGTCAGCTTCCGTGAAGGCGCGACCACTCAGAATGCGCGCGCCGGTTGTGTTGAAATAATCGTCCGACACATAACTGACGTTGGGGCTCCCGCCTTTTGTTCTGGGAATGCTGTCCCAGCCCGGCACGCGGATCGACATGCTCATTGACGCCTGAAAC
>JBDTTO010000243.1:0-5520 GCA_039930585.1 Gemmatimonadaceae bacterium | reverse complement strand
AGATTGAAATTTTGCGGTTGGTGTCAAAGGGCTTGCGCAACAAGGAAATAGCGCGCGTTATCGGACGGGCCGACGGTACTGTCAAAGTGCACCTCAAGAATATTCTTGAGAAACTTGGCGTTGAGGACCGCACAGAAGCGGTCACACTCGCTTTGCAACGCGGAATTATTCATCTCGACGATTAGCTGCGTGCGCAAATCCGGGAACCGCTCCCCCAAATGGGGAGTGCAAAGATCCGGCATACAGGTGGTGTGACGACCTGAGCCAAGCCGGCACCTTTCACCGTAACAATGACGGTGACTCAGAGCATTATCAGAGTACTCGCAGCCGATGATCATCCGGTAGTTCGGGCGGGCATTACGGCGATGCTGGAGTATGAAGCAGACATCGAAGTGGTTGCCGAAGCAAGCAACGGCGCCGAAGCAATTACACTCTTTGAAAGCAAGCGCCCGGACGTCGTACTGATGGATCTCCAGATGCCGCTCGTAAACGGTCTCTCGGCGATTCGCTCCATTCGGGAAATCGATGCAGACGCACGCATCGTGGCGCTCACAACTTTTGATGGTGACGCCGACATTCATCGCGCACTCAGTGCCGGTGCGATTTCATATCTGCTGAAAGATGCGATGGTCGATCAGTTGGTCGATGCGATTCGCGCGGCCGCCATCGGCAAACGTTTCATTCCGCCAAAGGTCGCGGGCAGGCTTGTGGAATTCATTCCACGTATCGATTTGACGGCGCGCGAACTGGAAGTACTGCAGCGTGTTGCGAAAGGCATGAGCAACAAAGAGATCGCCGAGGAAGTTGGGCGATCATCCGAAACCGTGAAGGCGCAACTCGAGAGCATTTTTCGAAAGCTTGAAGCGAAGGATCGCGCGCATGCGGTCGCCATCGGGTTGCAGCGTGGGTTCATTCATTTCGAATGAGTGGGCATCAGCTCATGCCGTAATGCGAGTGAGCCGGCGTCGTAAGTGGCAGCTCGATGGAGACAACTGTTCCGACAAATCCCTGCAGCAGCGTGTCATGCAAGTCCTGCGCAAATCCTGTCTCTTCATTGGCATCGCGGCGTTGACTGCCTGCTCTGCTACCAAACCTATTCCGCAACCAGCGCAGGTGCGCTTCGTGGTAGATGCCCCATTTTGCGGATTATCGATTCCCACGATGCTGTTGATTGACAGCGTTGTCGTTGACACCGACACATTTCGAGTGCATATGCAACCCGATCACCTCGAATCGAAAACGTTTTCTGTAACTCCAGGGGCACATTTATTGGGCGCCAAAACGTTCGGCGGCCTCGCCTACACATGGCGGGACACAGTCGTCAACGTGGCTGCCGGCGCAAAAGTGGTGGATACCCTGCCGTTCTATTGCTTTTAGCGTGACTACAGCGAGTTCCGCAGTCGACCTCACACGCATTCTGGAGCCTTCATGTCCCCTCGGCTCACCGAAATAGGCTGTAGCGCATCTTCAAGACTTGCTGCATTCGCACTGATCGCACTGGTCGCGGCACCAACATTGCGCGCGCAGAACGCCCCACTCATGACCGTGTTGATCAAACCGGGCGCGATGAGCGAAGCCGTTGGCAAAGGTGATCTCGACGTGACAATGACGATCCCGAACATGGATATTGCGGCCGGTGCGCCACTGTTACAAATGGGAATGTTTGTGCCCGGACTCGCGCGACCACAAACACTGAGCACGCTTACTGTGCGCGATGCGAGTGGTGACGTTCCAATTGCAAGTGGAAATGCACGCGGTACGCCTCCAGGTAAATGGGTTTCAACGCGCGCGGTGAAAGGTGATGTCGTTGTGAGTTACAGATTGATCGCGGAAAACATTCCCGCACTCGCCGGCGGCCCGCCAATTGGTGTGCGCATCGATGGCGATGGCGTCTCGGCAACGGGCGCCGCGATGTTGATGGCGCCAACTGTGACTGGCGATTATCGCATCTCCCTCAAGTGGGATTTGTCCGCGATGGGCGCCGGCGCCGAGGCGGTGTCAAGTTACGGTGATGGTGACGTGATGCTGCCCGCAGGTCCGGTGGCGCGACTCGGCACTGGTTTATACATGGCAGGACATCTCAAACACGAACCACGCACGCCAACCGGCGCGTTTTCGGCAGTGTGGGTTGGCGAACCGAATTTCGATCCGCGACCATCAATGCAATGGACCGCCAAACTGCACTCGGCAATGAGTCGTCACTTCAAAGACGAAAGCGAGCCGCCGTATCGCGTGTTCCTGCGCTACAACCCGATGAATGCGGGCGGCGGTGCGGCGCTTACACATTCGTTTGTTGTCACGTATGGCACTGGCGTTACGGGCGAAGGATTGAAATCAATTCTTGGGCACGAGATGACGCACACGTGGACTGCGAATGGAATCGGTTCGTGGTATAGCGAAGGCAACGCGGTGTTTTATCAGGCACTGTTGCCATGGCGCGCAGGATTGATGACGGCAGATGAATATCTCGCTGATCTCAACACAACGGCCAGCCGGTATTACACAAATGCGCTCAAAGATACGCCGCAGGATCAAGTCGAACCGCGCTTCTGGGAGGACACGCGCATTCGCGTGTTGCCGTATGATCGCGGTGCGATGTACTTCGCAGTATTGAATGGAATGGTTCGGCGGAAATCCAACGGCAAACGTTCGCTGGACGATCTGATTCAAACCATGATTGTACGGGCGCGCGAATCAAAACCGGTGACGGAAGCGGTATGGTTGGACGTTTTGCGCGCGGAGATTGGCGAGGACGGCCCAAAGCTGCACCAATCCATGTTGTCGGGTGGTTTGATGTTGCCAGCGTCCGACGATTTCGGTGCGTGTTTTCGCCGTACAACAAAGAAGATTCGCCAGTTTGATTTGGGTTTCGACAACAAGTCAATCATTCCCGCCGAAAAGATCAATCAAGGATTGAAACCGGGTTCGGAGGCAGAGAAAGCTGGTTTGCGCAATGGCGACAAGATCACCTACGCTGTGGCGCTTGATGCTGTGCAGCGCGAGGTGAATCGCACCATCACCATTCAAGTGGCGCGCGACGGAAAAACGTTTCCGTTGACGTACCTGCCGCGTGGCGGCCCGTTTGACGAATCGGCGGGACGGGCGGCGGTCGCGATTGTGGAAGATCGCGTGCGACGTGGATTGCCGCCGCAGTCGGTGGTGTCAGTAACGGGATTGCCCGATACGCCGCGCATTCAAGCGATGCGCGCGCGTGGTGTGTTGCACCGCTTGCCGATGTTCAGCGATATCACTGAAACTGGCGTGCACTGGCCTGATGGGACTTCACTTCGCGCTGATGTAATTCTCTGGTGCACCGGATTCCGAAGTTCGCTCGATCATCTCGCGCCCGTCATTCATCGCGAAGAAAGCGGCGGTATCGTAATGACAGGCCGGCTCGCAACGCAGGTTGCGAGTGACGCTCGTATTCATCTTGTAGGATACGGACCGTCGGCGTCCACGATTGGCGCGAATCGAGGTGGTGGTGCGGCTGTCGAGGAATTGCTGAGTTACCTGAACCTGTAAACTCGCAACAATCAACATCTACTGAACTACTGCACAGGCCGGCCGCGGTAACATGGCCGGCCTGTGCAGTCATGAATCAGTTCCGGGCGACGAATGCACCAATCTTGGCGCGATACTCCTTTGCAGTCGCGTTGTGCGTCATTCCATACGTTGTTGGATAACGCCCGGCCTTCGGATATTTCGCAGGCGTCTTGATTGCTGATGTGAAGTTCGGCTTCGATTCGATGAACGATTTCGCCATCATCGGTTCGATAAAAATCATCTTCGCATCGTAGAAACCGTAAATCATCGTCGCCGTAAATGCCGACCCATGAAACTCATGGCTGTCGCCGTCACCCCAGTGCGAACCCATGCGCGGAATTGGCATGGGATCCGGCGAGTAGCCGGCGGGAACCAATGATGCGTCCGGCGTCTTCAACGCCTTTGCAGCGAACGTTGGATCGGCGGGCGTCATCGCGTCCCGCTCCTGCGTTGAAACGAGATAGAAGTGCACGTCAAAGTGCGGAACGGAATAGATCGTAGCTGGCGGGTGTCCCTGCGGTTGCCAATTCACACCCACGTGATTGAACACTGTAGCGGGAGCATCACTGGGTAGCGGAATAATGAACTCCGTTGCGGGCAGTGTTCCGGGAAGCCCAACCAGCGCATCCTCCGTGAACACCAGCGACAATTCCTGAATATCGTTGGCCTGACCGACGACCATTTCGGTCCAGGCCGTTCCCTGCCCGACGGCAATTTTCGAACCGCTGAACGTCCGCGTGGTGTCGGCGGTTGGCGAATCAGAACAGGCCATCAGAATAGCAGTTGCCGATACCACCAGCGCAACCGATGTTGCGGCCAATAAGTTACGAGACACGAGAGCGCTCCTTCAAAAAGATGTGTGACGTGACGGCACCTCTGCGTGCCGATGTCTGCCCATCCTGTCTCGATGCAGTTAGACCAAAGTCAAAAGCCGGTCATTTTCCGGTCATACAACGGAATTCATGTTCGCACTTCGCACGTTGGGCCGTTTTTCGCTGGAAAGGACAGCGGATGGCTCGCTGATCCTGGAGAATCAGCGTAAGGCGCTGGCGCTCCTAGCCCTGCTGGCCGCCAGTCGTGCTGCGGTCTCGCGTGATCGGCTGATGTCGCTGCTATGGTCGGAGAGTGACGACGCCCGCGCGCGCGGATCGCTGAAGCAGTTGCTGCATCTCGTTCGCCGACAAATCGGAACTGACGACGCGATCGAAGGACTCGCCGAGCTTCGTCTCAACGACGCCGTCGTCACGAGTGATGTCAGGCAATTCCGCAACGCCATTGCTGCGCGCAACGATACGCTGGCCGTGTCGCTGTATGCCGGGCCGTTTCTCGATGGCGTTTTTATTGATGGCGCCGAAGAGTTCGAACGTTGGTCCACGACCGAACGAAACGAGTTGGCGCGTCAGTTTGCCGAAGCGCTGGAACGACTGGCGGCTGCAGCAACGCAGGATGGTCGGATCGACGAAGCGGTCGCGTTCTGGCGACAATTGCAGCAGACGGATCCGACAAACGGACGCCTCGCAGTCGGCGTGATGACGGCCCTCCATGCCGCCGGTGATCGGGCGGGCGCAATTCGACACGCGCGCGCTCACCAGGCGCTGTTACACGAGGAACTTGGCGCTCCGCCAGAACCGCGCGTGATGCAGTACGCGGAAGAGCTTTTGCGTGCACCAGTGACTACCCGAAGCGCGCCAGCCGATGCGATCGCAACACCAGACTCACGAGTCGCTGCGGCCGACAATACGAACACATCGGGAGTGTCAGATCAGAATGCGGGCTCGCCACACACGGAGAATGCGGTGCGCGCAACCCCGAAGCCAAATTCTCGAATAACAATCCTCGCAACCGCGCTCGCTATCAGTGTTCTCGCCGTTGCCGGGTGGTTCTATTCAAATCGCACATCGCCTGGTGCGGACCATCGCATACTGCAGTCGGGTCGCGTGGCGGTTGCAGTGCTTGTCAATCGTACCAATGATCCGA
>JBDTTO010000242.1:0-5530 GCA_039930585.1 Gemmatimonadaceae bacterium | reverse complement strand
CGCCTGACGTACTGTTCTTGATGAGGTTGTTGCGCACCATGACGTCCTGCACTGTTGTCCAGGCCCATGACGTGTTGTTGTCGGCCAGCGTCTGAAACAGGATGGCAAAGCCGGTCTGCGCATCAACCCAATGGTTTTCAAGCACATTGTTTTCAAACAGCACCCGCTTGCCGTGTTTCAGTTCGAACGTTGCCTTGACCGACCACTTGCCGTGTGCCCACGACATGGGCTTGTACATGTAGTTACGGCGAATGATTATGTCGCTTGGAGACAGATTCGCGATCACCGGGTCGGCGCCACCGAACATCACGGCCTGTCCGGATGCTTCGATGAAATTGTTTTCGATGAGAAACGGCCCTGCTCCATTCCAGCCGCATACGCCCTGTGCATCGGCGCCCTTCGCATGACATTCACTGATCCACGAATCGATCACTGCGAGCGCGCGGCCGTTAAACGCAATGCAACGCGAGTTCCCGTCTGTCGGTGAGCCGTGGATGTACATGCGATCGAGCACGATATCCGACGGCTGCAATTCGATGGCCTTTTCATCGCCCCGACCGAGCACGAGAATGCCATAGTTGTACGCGGCACCCTGCTTGTGCGACACGTCCAGCCCGACGAGTCTCCAGCGTCGTGCACCCATCCCAGTCTTGATCGCCGGATTCTGGTTCGGCGAAATGATCCGTGGCGCGTCGACAGCCAGGTCAGGCGTTATGCGCGTGCCAGCAACCACGGGCGTTGTTTCGCCTCGCACGATGATCCAATCAGTGCTGGTGCTGTTGTTGGCTGGCAGGACGTAGTTGCCCGTAAACTGCGCACCAGCGGCCAGCACGACCTCATCGCCAGGGCTGGCCGAGTTCAAGGCCGCCTGGAGGTCACCGTTGGCCTGAACCTTCCACGTTTTTTTGGTGGTTGAGACGCGACCGCGTGACGTGGGATAGCGAACGTCGACGGTGGCTTTCGGACCCGTTGGGGCCACAAATGGCTGCGACAGTTCTGCAGGAGACAGTGAGGTTCCGACGACCAGCAGCGTTGAATCAACGCCATTGCTGACTGGCCAAATAACCCACGACTGTCCAAGTGCGGTTGTTTGCAGCGTGCCGCTATCGTCAAGCGATGCGACTGACGTGTCGCGTACGACAACGTCGTCATTGTTGACCGCTGCGGCGCTGGCACTGGACGTAGCCAGCATCACACGAACGCCCAATCCGACCGGCAATTTGCCAATCGCCTTCAGCGAAACGAGGTCCAGCTGTATTCCCTTGGCCGGCGTTGGTGTGGGGGCCGGGGGAGCCGGGACAGGTGGCGTTTCCGCTGCCACTAACGGCGCAACTGTATTATCTCCGCACGCGGCGACCGTCGCCGACGCGAGCACCAGACCGATGCAGGACATCCTGAACTTCCAAGCGGCCCGTTGGTTCAGGCCACATCTGGAACGGCCGTGCAGCATCGATTTCCGGAGGGAAAGGGGGCGCATTAAGGAGTGCGCGCAGTATACGATTTTCTTCGAATGGCGCCAGCCCGCGAAGGCCTTCCTTCGCTCGTAATCGGGTTACAATCGCATAAAGTTTACGCTTATTGGGCTCTCCGTTCGCGAACCCAGGCAAGAGTTGGACAGCACTTCGAGCGATTCAGGCGACTGCGGTTTTGCGCTCGAGGAGCGCTATGAGATCGCCAACGGACTTGAGTTTGCCGATTTCAGACGCCGTGAGTTTGACCTTAAAGGCGCGCTCGACATTCAGCATAAGCCGAATGTGCGCCAGACTGTCCCAACCATCCACGTCCGATGCGGTTGTTGCAGGCGAGATCTGCAACGTGTCGTCGTCGAAAATGTCACGGAACAGTACGGTGAGTCGGTCGATAATCGATTCTGGCATCGGCTGGTCAGAAATCCTTGTACACGATTTGAGGAGCGGACTGATTGGAAAGTAGCGTGGCTGCAACGACGATGAACAACAACGCTGTGAACCACACCATGTGCAAACGCCGTGACGATAGGAGCGCGACGTTTCGCCACGTAATCTTCTCAATGGCGTCGCGGGTTGCCACCCAGGCGGCCAGCACGATCGTGATAACCAAAAGCAGCGCGATCCAGATCACAAGCCATTCGCCGACAGACTGCCGGCTCCACAAAGCGCGCGCCGACTCCCAACTGGCCCAGAACCAGGTGAGCGTGAACGCCCACCAAGTGATGTTCAATCCTCTGCCAACGCTTTCGTAGACAAAATTGGACGAAATACGCTCGTACTTCTTTCGTCCGTATCGCGCTGTCAGCACGAGCTGACAAACCTTGTTGACGCTGACCGCGAATCCCGATAGCACACCAAAAAACAGGAATGCAATGGTCTGACCGTGCCACACACCAATCAGAAAAAATGTGAGGAAGAACGCGCACACGGCCCACGTGCTTTCCAGCCGTCGCGACGGAAACCGCCGCAGCATGCTCATGAGGAACGGGTTGTACACGTAAGTGCGCAACCAACGCGAGAGCGTGATGTGCCAGCGATTCCAGAAATCGATCACGCTCGTTGCAGTAAACGGGCGAATAAAGTTTTCGGGCAAGCGATGCCCCATCATCAACGTCACACCAACCACAATGTCGATGTATCCGGAAAAATTGCAGTACAAAAAGAACGGATACAATCCAAACGTCAGAGCGGCATCGAGATAATTGCCAGTGCCATTTGTCATGCGCGTCAGTGACGTATCACGCAACTGCGCGAGTATCGCCGCCAGCACATTGGTCTTGAACAAACCGATGACAATACGCTCCGCCGCTTCTCCAGTATAGAGCCAGCCAATGCGACGCGTGAGCGCAGCGTCTTCTTCGCTCCGATAATCCTCAAACAGCTGAATGGGTCCGGCCACAAGCGTATTAAATCCCACCATGTAGGTGAGATAGGTACGAAATGGTGTTTTGCCGAGTGCGGGATCGTCCTTGGCTTCGATGATGAGATGCAGCAACCGGAAAAGCATGTACGACACACCGACCGTCACGTACGGAAAGGTGAGCCACACTGCACTCGGCACAAACACGTACTTCTTGATCCAGAAGAAGAACAGCAGAATGCTGATTAGCGCGGTGGGAAAAACCCAGGTCGCTTGCGTGCTGGATTGGCGAAGCGCGACATA
This sequence comes from Gemmatimonadaceae bacterium, assembly GCA_039930585.1. Taxonomy (GTDB): domain Bacteria; phylum Gemmatimonadota; class Gemmatimonadetes; order Gemmatimonadales; family Gemmatimonadaceae; genus Gemmatimonas. Next base: position 2,398 of record JBDTTO010000242.1, on the reverse strand, counting down.
CCCAAGCAACAGGAAACCGGCGAGCGGCGCAAAGCCGAGCCAACCCACCTGAAACGTTGCGAGAAACACGGCGCTCGCCAGTAACATCACTGTTTGACGCCACAACGTCGATCGATTGACCGACATCAATAACGCAACGAGCAGGGCGAAGCCTACGAACTGAAAGGTTGGGCCGGACATCAGCGATGAGTTCTGTTAGTTGCCGGCATGACACGACGCGAATGCTGGAGCGGAACGAAGCAGCTCCTGCTCAATCGCCTCGGCAACAAGTGCGCTGGCTTCGCCACCTGGGTGTCCATCCACGGCGTAGAACAAATGCGAAGCATCGGGCGTGGCGGCAAACGAAGAAAACATGTCGACAACACCAATGCCCGCGTACACACCGGCGGCTTTCACCGCGCGAATGTACGCCAGTGGATCTGTATTGGGTAGCTCGACTTTGTCGCTCAGCAACGCGGCCTGAATGCGATTTGGCAACGGCACGAAAAAGAAAGGAATGCTGTCGGCATTGAACTGTCGGCCAAACACGACCAGGTGCGCTTCCAACCCTGCGTAGTGATTTTTGTAAGTGGACGATGTCGGCACGCTGAGTGCGTCATCATCATTGCCGAGTTTGTAGGCGCGGAAAAAATACGCGTCATCCTGCAACAGAAAGTGCTGAGCCATAATCAGCGCACGACTTTCCCGAACCTGCTTCCGAAGCCGCGCAAACAACGACGCCTTCGACTTCTCGCTCGCGGCCGTTGGTGTAGGCGTTGGCGGTTCGGAAGCCTGCGACGAAGTCTGTGGCACTGTGGAGGCGGCTCCGCGCGCAACGGAATCAAAAGCATCCGCGGAATTGGAGACACTATCGGATGTCGCGACTTTTGTTTGCGGAGTATTTGCTCCCGCAAGTCTGCGCTTGGGCGCCGCGAAACTCAGGAGATCAAACGGCGCCATCGCCATCACCACAGCGTCGGGTTTCAAAGCCTTCGCCTCGGGAATCAGCTGCCATTGTTTCTGCGCAGCGACCGAAAGCGCACCCAGGTTCTGCACTTCAACCGGGCCACCGCATTTCGCGGACAGACTTTTTTCCAAGCGTGCAGAAAAGTGCTGATCTGCCGCGACAAACAAACCTTCGGCAACGGACGTTCCCATCAGCACAATGCGTCGCGTACCCACGGGCTTGGGACCGCAATCATGCGTTGACCGATAACCGCACTTGTTGTATTGCATGACGGTCCACTCCCCTTCCGCATTCTTGATGCGCGTTGAGCAGTTGGCCTTTGCGCGAAAACGTTCTCCCAATTCGCGCTCAAAACAGCTGTTGATTTCCTGTTCGGGCCAGCGCCAACGCGCACCAACTTCAGCAACGCTGAACATGACGAGCATTGTCGCAGCGCCGATGGCAGCGAGGACGCGTAGTTCCCGCTTGCTGATTTCTTTTGGCTCAGTTTCCGCGGCGGTCATTCCTTGCCCGATTCAGCCAGGTCAAGGCCAACCCGTCGCACTTTCATTGGTGGCGCCTTAACCTGCGCGCCATCAATAACGATGCGCCAATGTGTTGAGCCGTCATCGTCTTTGCGCTGCAATTCGAAACCGAGCTTCTCATAATGCTGTTCGACCAGCGCGTTTCGTTCAGTCGGGATATATGTGCCCGTGAGTTCGGTTGCGCCTGCGGCCGCGGCGTGCGCCAGAAGTTCATGCAACACCATCTGCTCGACTTTGCGCCCCAACACTCGGCAGCTCATCAACCATGTATCAACATTCCACGCAACGCCCTCGCGACGACAGACGATGACACTGATCATGCCGTTGTCGCCAAACGAATCAAGCAATCGCACTTGCAGTGTGAACAACGACGGATCGTTTTCCATCGCTTCCACATCCGCTTCTGAATAACGACGTGTTGTGAGATTGTACTGGTTGGATTTGTTAATCAGCTGCGAAATACGGTTGCGTCCCACGACATCAAATGGCTGGAACACTATTTCCATCTGTAGCGAATCAAGGTACGCGTCCAGATCCCCAACGTTTTTCTGCAACTCGGCGCGCTTTGCATTGCCATCATAGAAATCCGCGCGCTTCAGATCTTCCGCGGAAACTTTGGTGAGTTCGAAGTATCCAGCGGCGCTCAATGTCCGAGCGTAAAGCGACGGGTCTTCGGGCAACTCCACCACTGCAACCTGCGGTAGCGCTTTACGAACGAGCTCGCGCTCGAACGGATTGTCATCGATGAACACCAGCGACTCAAGGCCGAGTGACAGTTCGTTGGCGATGGCTGCAATGTTTGTGGCTTTGTCGTTCCAGTTGGCCTGAAATACGGCAACGTGTGACTCGCGAATCAACATTTCGGGATGATCGCGAAACACGGCGCGCGCGACAGGGACAGCGTGGGCTGCGCAATGAAGTTGCGGGG
>JBDTTO010000241.1:0-5549 GCA_039930585.1 Gemmatimonadaceae bacterium | reverse complement strand
TCGCGTTCAAGGGCGATCGCGTGTGCGTAACCGCCGGCGCACCGTTTGACGTGCCAGGCACCACGAACCTGCTCAAAGTCGAAGTTGTGTAAATGAAGCTGACGTTCCTCGGCACAGGAACCAGCTTTGGTGTTCCGCAAATCGGTTGTGGTTGTGCAGTTTGCCACTCAACCGATGCGCGCGACAAACGCACGCGTTCCGGCGCAATTATTGAATCACGCACCGGAACGCGCGTTTTGATTGATACGCCACCAGAGCTGCGCTTGCAGATGGTGGCCGCAAACGTCGGAAGTGTCGACGCTGTGGTGTTCACGCACGCGCATGCCGACCACATTCATGGCATTGATGATGTGCGCGCATTTACAATCGGTCGCGCGACGCCGTTGCCAATGTTTGGTTCCGCACAAACGCTTGACGATATCGCGCAACGCGTGCCGTATATCCTGAACGAAAACATGAAACCGCTGCCGGGTACGTTTAAACCCGAAGCGCGCGGTTTCCCGATTGCTGCGGGCGAAACGATTTACGTGAACGATCTGACGCTTACCGCCATCGATATCCCGCATGGACGCACACCAGTGTTCGCGTACCGCGCAGGTCCGTTGGGGTATGTTACGGATGCGAAAACAATCCCCGAAGAAGCATTTGCGGCACTTGAGGGTGTTGATACGCTGGTGATCAACGCGCTCTTCCGCAAACCGAATCCCACGCACTTGTCACTGCCAGAGTCTCTGGCCGCGGCGGAGCGAATCGGTGCGCGTCGTACATACCTCACGCACTTAACGCACGACAACTTTCATGCCCAGTTGGATGCGGAGTTGCCGGATCATATCTCGCCGGCATATGACGGCTTGGTTGTCGAGATTCCGGAGTAAAGAAAAAGAAAGAGAAAGCGAAAAGCTGTTTCACGCGGAGACGCGGAGGTAGCGGAGACGCGGAGTTTTTTTTGTTCTTTTGGTTCCTTTTCGACTGCCCCGCGTCTCCGCTTCCTCCGCGTCTCCGCGTGAACATTCTGTCGTTTCTTCAGTAGCATCAAAACCAGTTACTCCCGCACCGATCTCAGACTAACCAGCCGGAGCACACAGCATGTCGCTCACGCTTGACTTCACCAACATGATGGCCGGCGCCATCAAAGACGGAATCACCGATGCCGAGTGGGCCGACGGGCAGTCTGCGTTTGAAAAAGCGCACGCCGCCGTTGAAGAAATGCGCAAGAAAAACGCGCTGGGTTTCTTCACGCTCCCAACCGACGAAGGGCTGCTCAATCAATCGCTCGCCGTCGCCCAGAAATACAAAGGCAAAATTGATGACGTGCTGTTGCTCGGCATTGGCGGCTCCGCGCTCGGCCCGATTGCCCTCAGAACAGCGCTGCGCGCACCGGGCTGGAACATGCTCGACAAACAGCAGCGCGACGGAAACCCGCGCTTGCACGTGCTCGACAACGTTGATCCCGATTCCATCAGCGCGATTCTCAACAGACTCGACCTGAAAAAGACACTCGTGCTCGTTGTGTCGAAATCCGGCGGCACCGTTGAAACCATGGCGCAGTATCTGATTGTCCGCGACGCACTCGACAAAGCAGTTGGCCCCGAAAAAGCGCGCGAACAAATCGTGCTCGTCACCGATCCCGAGGTTGGTGCACTCAGAAAGATCGCGCGAGCCGAAGGCATCACCGCCGTTGATATCCCGGCAAATGTCGGCGGACGTTTCAGCGTTTTGTCGCCAGTTGGAATTCTGCCGGCCGCACTGATGGGCATCGATGTCAAAGCAATGCTGGCCGGCGCCGCGCACATCATCGAACAAGGCCGCAACACCGTGCTCGCGCAGAACATCGCCGGCACATTTGCAGTCATGCAGTATCTCGCCGACACCAAACACGGCCGCCACATCCACGTGCTCATGCCGTACGCGGATGCTTTGCGTGATCTCGCTGCATGGTTTGTGCAACTCTGGGCCGAATCACTGGGCAAGGTGCGCACCGACGGTTCGCATACAGGACCTACTCCAGTCCCCGCACTCGGCGCGACTGATCAGCACGCGCAGGTCCAGCTGTTCATGGAAGGACCACTCGACAAGACTGTGGTGTTCGTCGCAGTGAAGGGAAGGGAATCCGCCGGACCAATTCCCGGTCGACACAGCGACATTTCCGAACTCGCCTACATCGGCGGACACACGCTCGGCGAACTCATTGACGTCGAACAACGCGCGACCGCAGGCGCGCTGGCGGCCCGTGGTCGATTCAACGCGACCTTCCATGTCGACACCGTCGATGCATGGCACCTCGGCGCCATGATGCAGTGTTTCGGACTGGCAACGGCGTACGCCGGATCGTTGTACGGCATTGACGCGTTTAACCAACCCGGCGTCGAACTCGGCAAGCAGTTTGCTTATGGAATGCTCGGCCGACCTGGGTTTGAGAAAGAGAAGGCCGAATTTGAGGCGTTGCCCGCGCCGAACCCGAAGTATCGGGCGTAAGTCACCAATCGTCCGAATGGCAGCGGCCGACTTTCTTCCTGCCCTTGCCGCAACCTTCCATGCACTCGAAGTTCCTTGGGTTGGGGGCGTCACGCTCCGAACGTCCTATAGAGTGTCTCTTTCCACTTCTGTCCCGCCCCACGCCGTCCTGGCGCCGGTGGCTCAGGTAGCCGATGACCGAGCAAGCCTCGCAGCAATCTCTCCCGTTCGATGGTGCCGTTACTGTCACCAAAGGCAAAGTGCATCTCTCAAGTCCCGAGACGCTCGCCTCGCCACACATGGATTCATTGGTTCACCAGGCCGTTTTTGGCGACCCTGCGGAGCGTGAGTCGGCGCGCTGGCTGATTTGGGAGCTTGGTCAGATAGTCGGCGTCAAGCCGGCGTCCATTCATGAGTTGTACATCGCGCGCGGCGAGGGAAAGTGCCACGGCTTTACCGTGCCAGCCATCAACGTTCGCGGCATGTCATACGACACAGCGCGTGCGATTTTCCGCACTGCGGTCAAGCTGAAGGCGGGCGCGTTCATTCTGGAAATTGCGCGTTCTGAAATCGCATACACTGATCAACGTCCAACCGAATACGTGGCCGTGATGTTGGCGGCGGCGTTGCGCGAAGGGTTCCGCGGCCCCGTGTTCATTCAGGGCGATCACTTCCAGGTCAACCACAAGAAGTTTGCCGTCGATCCCGTTACCGAAGTCAACGCGGTGAAATCGCTGGTGAAGGAAGCGGTTGCGGCGGGCTTCTATAACATCGATGTCGATACGTCGACGTTGGTGGATCTGTCAAAAGAAACGTTGCCGGAACAGCAGCGCCTCAATTACGAAACATGTGTGGATATCACACTCGCAGTTCGTGCTGAAGAACCAAAGGGTGTAACAATTTCCATTGGCGGCGAAATTGGCGAAGTCGGAACAGAAAATTCGACGCCCGCCGAGCTCGAAGCATTCATGGATGGCTACAACACGACGCTCGAGAAGGCGAAAGCAGGTACCGCTGGCCTTTCGAAGATCTCCGTGCAGTCAGGTACGTCACACGGCGGCATTGTCTTGTCCGACGGATCTATCGCCGATGTGAAACTTGACCTTGATACGCTGGGTACACTCTCAAGGATCGCGCGCGACAAGTATCAGATGTCCGGTGCCGTGCAGCACGGTGCTTCCACACTGCCGGATACCGCCTTTCACAACTTCCCGCGTACCGAAACGGCCGAAATTCATCTTGCGACCAATTTCCAGAACATCATGTACGATCACTTGCCCGAGGATTTGCGGAAAGAGATCTACGCTTGGCTGGATGTGAATGCGAAGGATGAACGCAAGGCAACCGATTCGGACGAACAGTTTGTGTACAAGACTCGCAAGAAGGCCATCGGACCGTTCAAGAAGCGTTTGTGGGCGTTGCCGATCGAAGTTCGGACGAAGCTTGGCAAAGCATACGATGACAAGTTTGAGTTCCTGTTTACGCAGTTGGGTATTTCGGGCACGAGCGACGCGGTGTCAAAGTTTGTCACCCTGCCTTCGTTGCATCGCATCATGCCAACCGACGGTACGCCGGCCATGATGGCGGCACCCGATGACGCGGACTTGAGCGACTAAAGAGATACGCCGCGTGCGATGACGCTTGTGTTCATCGCACGTCGCGGCAACAAGTAATGTTGCCACTGGCAGTGCACCATTCCCTGTTATCACACCGCGCAGCCGCGGCAGGAGGTTTTAATGTCCCGTTACGATTACGACGACGATCAGGTAGTGGTGGTGGAGCGCGACAGCGGCGGCGTGGGCATCGGCGCATTTGCACTCGGACTTGCCATCGGTGCGGCGGCAGCGCTGCTGTGGGCGCCAGCGTCCGGCGAAGAAACGCGCGCCAAAATTCGTCGCGAAGCGCGTCGTGCCAAGGAGCGTGCGCTTGACCTCAAGGACGACATTACCGAACAGGTGACGGAACGTGCTGGCCGCGTGCGAGACGTGGTTGAAACGCGATACAATTCGGCCCGCGATGGCGTGACGCGTCGTGCACGCGATGTGGGAGACGCGGTCAGCGCAGGTCGTGACGCCGCCTCACAAGCGCGTCATGAACTCGACAACGCGGTCGTCGAAACCAAGCGCGCGTATGCTGAGAGTCGCGCCGCAGCACGTGCTGAACGCGCGGATCGAAATTCAGTGGTTGCCACTGACAACATGAGCGCCAGGGACGGAGACGTCACTGAAGGCTGAGGCACTCAAAGACTATGCTCGCCGCATCTGGAATCAGAGCGGCGAGGATAATGTCTTTTTTCTCGCGGGCGGTCTGGCGTTCAACATTTTGTTGGCGCTGGTTCCGTTCGCTTTGTTGCTTATTTCGGGCACGTCCTTCGTATTGGGCCGTCAGCCCGAAGATGCCGCAAACACCGTGATCGGATTGATTGAGTCATTGTTGCCGCGCGACGCCCCGGCGCCCGAGGATGCAGCCAATACCGTTATTGGCCTGATCGAAACGCTGCTGCCGCAAAATGCCGGGCCCGGTGAATTGTTGCGTCAACTTGTCGAAGACGTGATGAAAACGCGCGGCACGGTTGGATTGTATTCTGCGATTACCTTCGCGTGGTTTTCAACCCGACTGTTTGGTTCACTGCGCAGTGTGCTCGCGTTGATCTTCGATGGAACAGATCGCGGCATCGTCGCAGGCAAGTTGTTCGATTTTGGCGCCACAATCGTTGCTACGTTCGCGGTTTCAGTCTACGTCGTGTTCTCCGCCTATCTCACGCTGGCAACCACGCGCGGCGCAGAATTGCTTACGCGATTCGGTCTGGCCGCGGGCGCGATGGGTGGCCTCACCTACGTTTCGGGTCGCTTGATCGCTGTCGCGGTAATCATTGCACTGTTCTTTGCGCTGTATCGTGGACTGCCAAGGCGGCGACCGCCGCAAAGTACCGCGCTGGTGGCGGCGACAGTCGCGGGCGTGTTGTTCGAGTGTGCGCGATACGCGTTTGCACTGTTGGTGAAGCGCGCCGATCCCAGCTCGCTGTACACGGGCACAATTGCCGCCGTCGTTGGCGTCGTGTTCTGGGTCTACTATTCGGCGCTCCTGTTTCTGAT
>JBDTTO010000240.1:0-5556 GCA_039930585.1 Gemmatimonadaceae bacterium | reverse complement strand
GTTTGAGACGCGCGCGCGCGAGCCGTTCCACCAGCAACCTTCACCGGGCGCCGCGATCACGATTTCATCAACGGCCGGATAACATGCAGCACCGGCCAGTACAGTTTCGCCTTCGCAGCACGCTACCAGTGTGCCCCACAGCGGAACGCCGCGTACAAATGCTTTTGTGCCATCAATCGGATCGATGATCCAACGGCGTTTCGCATTGGGATTCGTGTCGGGAAATTCTTCGCCCAGGATGCCATCGTTTGGGAATCGCTGCTGCAGCCATTCGCGCGCCGCGAGTTCTGCACCACGATCTGCAATCGTGACCGGTGAGCCATCGCCTTTCACTTCAACCTGCACGCCGGTGCGAAAGTGTTGCATCGCAAACTTTGCGGCTAACGTTGCGAGTTCACCCGTGGCTTCAAGCAACGTCGACAACCTGATGTCGCTGCTCATGCGCTTGCCTCAATCGCCGAATCCGCGACAACGTTGCGAACGGGTAGTCCCGCGGCGCGCATGTGATCCTTGAGTGCTTTCACTGTCGTAACGCCATCGTGCAAAATGCCCGCAACCAACACGGCATCCGCGTGGCCGGCGATTACGCCATCGACAAGGTGCTGCGCAACTCCTGCGCCGCCCGATGCGATTACCGGCACGTTCACGGCATCAGCAATGGCTCGCGTGAGCGCGAGATCGTATCCAGTCCGTGCGCCATCACGATCGATACTTGTGAGCAGAACTTCCCCGGCGCCAAGTCGCACGCATTCCTGCGCCCAGGCCACGGCTTCCAGCGATGTTTGTTCGCGCCCACCTTTGATCCAGACGCGCCACACGCCGGCGTCGTCCTTCTTTGCGTCGATGCTTGCGACAACACACTGCGCACCAAATCGATCGGCCACTTCGGACAACACTTCCGGGCGCGACACCGCGGCTGAATTAAGCGAAACTTTGTCCGCGCCTGCGCGCAGCACGCGTGCCACGTCATCAGCAGTGCGAACACCGCCGCCGATGGTGAGCGGAATGAACAAGCGCTCCGCAGTGCGACGCGCCACATCCAACAACGTTGCCCGTTCTTCGCTGCTGGCGGAGATGTCGAGAAACGTTATTTCGTCCGCGCCTTCGCGTTCGTAATGCTCAGCGAGCGAAACCGGGTCACCCACATCGCGTAACCCGACAAAGTTCACGCCTTTCACAACACGTGCGCCTTTGACATCAAGGCACACTATCAATCGACGAGTCAGCACAATGACTACTCGTTACCGATTTCGAGTTGCACGGCGCCTTTCGTGCTGAATACGGTGCCGGTTTCGTTTAATGCTTCGCGCAGCGCCATACCAAGCGCCTTGAACGCGGCTTCGACCACATGGTGACGATCTTTGCCGCGCAGCACGCGAACGTGCAGCGTTGCACGCGCGTTGTCTGCGAGCGAACGCATGAAGTGATCGTATAGCGACGCCGGCAAGGGTCCGCGGTAATACGGCCGGCCGCCCAGGTCGAGCGCGACATGCACCAACGCGTCGTCCATGGGAATAGTGCGCTCACCGTAACGGGCGCAAGTTGTGGGTGCGAAGGCCTGCAGCGCCGCTCCCAGCGCGATTGCGACATCTTCGATGAGATGATGTTTCAGGTCGCCTGTGGCTTTCAGCTCGAGATCGAAGCCCGCATAACGCGTGAGCGCTGTGAGCATGTGATCGAGAAATGGTTCGCCGGTTGAAACGGTGGCAACACCCGTACCCGCGGTGAGCACAATGCGAATGTGCGTCTCTTTTGATTCGCGAACGACAACCGTCATGCTCCAAACTCCTCAGCGATGCGGCGCGGTTCCATCACGCCTGTGTACAATGCCATGCCCAACACCGCACCGGAAAGACCGCGGTGTTCGAGCGCGCGCAAATCGTCGAACGAACTTACGCCACCGGAGGCGAGCACGGGCCATCCGCTTGCTTCCGCCACGTCTTCCATCAACGGAAGATCGGTGCCTTGCAATTGTCCTTCCTTGTGTACCGCCGTCACCAGAATGCCGGCTAACGGCAGGTTTGCCAGCTCCTCGACATAGTGAACGACATTTTTCGGCAACGTCTTTGTCCAGCCGCGTGTCACGATTTTTCGTTCACGTACGTCCGCCGCGACGATGAGCTGTTGCGGAAACTTGTCGGCCATTTCGGTAAGCCAGTCTTCGTCTTCAACTGCGCGCGTGCCGACCACCACGTAGGCCGCTCCGTCATCCAGCAGTCGTTCAATTTGATCTTCGTTACGAACGCCACCGCCTACCTGCACGGGCACACTGGACTCGCGCAGAATTTCGCGCACGATCTTGCTGTTGTTTCCGCGCCCCGTGGCTGCGTCGAGATCAACGACGTGCAAGCGGTTGAAGCCCTGTTGAATCCAGTCACGCGCAACGGCGGCCGGATCAGGCAGACGCACACGCTCCTTCGCGTATTCACCACCCACCAACTGCACACACGCGCCATCGCGCAAATCAACAGCGGGAATGGCAATCATGCGGTAGCCTCGTTGGCGGTAGCAGTGGAAAAACGAACCGCGGCCGCTTCATTCAAAAAGGCGTGAATGAACCGAACGCCGTCCTGGCTTGATTTTTCAGGATGAAATTGTGCGCCAATCACGTGTCCCTCACGAACGGCCGACGGAAACCGGTCGCCTTCGTGTTCGGTCCACGCAATTACCTGAGAGACTGCGCCGCGCGCCGGGCGCGCGACAAACGAATTCGCGAAATATGCGAGACGCAATCCGGACTGCATAAACAGTGAGTCAGCAGGCGAGTCGTATTCCAGCGTGTTCCATCCGATTTGCGGAATCCGTTGGGCGTTGAGCCGCTGCACTTGTCCCGGAAAAATTCCAAGTCCGCGTCCTTCGCCTTCGGTGCTGCTGTCAAACAGGAGCTGCATACCAAGACAGATACCAAGGCAGGGCAGTCCGCGCGTGAGCGCATCGCGCATCGACTCGAGTCCAGGAGCGAGACGTTCGGCCGCCGGCGCAAATGCGCCAACGCCAGGCAACACCAATGCATCCGTGTCGCGCGTCGCGAGTACGGGATCACTCTCAACGCGCACGTCGGTGCCGTTGGTCTCAAGCGCCTTCGTTAACGAATGCAAGTTGCCTGCACCGTAATCAAAAAGCGTGACACGAAGGCGTGCGTTCATCCGGCTGATCACGACGCCTTGAGCGCCGCATCCAGCGCCGTGACGCAACGCTGCATCATGTGCTCCGGTCCAACAGTGATACGAAGTGCATCGCCGATAACCGCGAGATTGCTGAACGCTCGCACTGCGATTTTGTTCTCGCGCATATGCGCGGCGACGGCCATCGCGTTTGGAACCGGCAACATTACAAAGTTCGATTCGGACGGAAGTGGTTTGAGTCCCATGCCAATCAGCGTGGTGCGCAATGCCGCGCGTGCTGCCTGCGCATCTTTCACACGCGCCTCAACCCACGGCAATCCATTTTTAAGCGTCGCCATCGCCACGCGTTCGGCGATGGCGTTCACCTTGAATGGTCCGCTGGCTTTGTCGATTTCCAGCAACAGTTCAGGACGACCGACCGCGTACCCGATGCGCAATCCGCCAAGGCCGAATGCTTTTGACATTGTGCGAAAAACAACCAGGCGTTCTTCGTTCGGTGCACGTTTGGCCCACGACGAATTCGCAAACTCCGCGTACGCTTCATCCACAATCACGATGCCTTCGCTTTCGTCAAGCAAGCGACGCACCGACGCGTCTGGAATTGGTGTGCCAGTCGGATTGTTTGGTGCGCACAGATAAATGATGCGCGCTTTGGTGGCCAGCAGCCCATCAACATCAACATCCCAATCGGGCAACGCGGGAACACCAACCGGATTCAATCCGTTGGTGCGACCAAAATATGCCGACATCGAAAACGTCGGATCCGAATACGCCATGATGTCGCCGGGTTCAGCGAACGCACGCATGCTGCAGTCAAGGATGTCGTCAGAACCACAACCCAACACAATCGTGTTCGGATCATTCGTTCCGACGTACTCGGCCAGCTGTGCAAGCAGCGGTGAGATAGGCTGCGACGGATAATTGAACAGTGCCCTTTCATCACAGGCGCGCAGCGCTTCGACAGCGGCCGGGGGCGCACCCCACTGATTTGTATTTTCCGAGAGCTCGACTTCCACCGGCGTCATCAGTGGCACGTACGTTTTGAGTGTCGCGTACGTCTCGCGTGGCAGTCGGTCTATCTGTGTTGGTGTGGTCATACGTTTTCAGATGTGGAAGCGACAGATGAACTCCAGAAACGTGCAGCTGCTGCGTGCGCAGGCAGTCCTTCAGCGTCGGCAAATACTCCAACGTCTTCCGCGAGCCGCCCAGCCGCTTCGGGGGTGACGCGTTGCCATGATGTCCAGCGAACAAAATCGAGCGTCGAAAGTCCAGAGTAACAACGCGCGAGACCAGCGGTTGGCAAGACATGGTTGGCGCCTGTCATGTAGTCGCCAAACGCCACGGAGCTGCTTTCGCCAACGAACACGGTACCCGCGGCCCGCAGGCGCGACAACACGTTGTCCTGCACATCCGAACGCACGGCCAGCAACAGATGTTCGGCTGCCCACTCGTTCGCGAACCGGATGCCGGAATCGAGCGTGTCGGTCGTGAGCAGGGCTCCCCGAGAGCTCAATGATTGACGGATGACTTCCGCACGCGGCGCGTCGTTAATGACACGGTCGAGTGCCGCCACGACCTTCGGCTCAAGCTGCGCGGCGCGATCGCCGGCGAGGACAATGATCACTGCAGCGTCGGGATCGTGTTCGGCCTGTGCGGCAACTTCGCGCGCGATCACTTCGGGATTGGCGCTGTCATCGGCCAACACGAGCAATTCGCTTGGACCAGCCGGCGAATCAATCGCGACTGCACCCACCAGCTGCAATTTGGCCTCGGCGACATATGCGTTGCCCGGACCAACAATGCGATCAACCCGCGGAATCGTCTCAGTGCCCAATGCCATCGCGGCAATTGCGCCGGCGCCTCCGACCGCGAACACTCGATCAACACCGGCCAGCGCGGCCGCCGCCAACACAACCGCCGACACTTCACCGTTGGCGGATGGCGGAGAACACACGATGACTTCGCGCACTCCGGCCACGCGCGCCGGAATTGCGCCCATGAGCAGCGAACTTGGATATGCGGCCCGTCCGCCCGGTGCGTACACGCCCACGCGTTCCAGGGCGTCGGGGCGGCGTCCAACGGTAATGCCCGGTTCTGGCGAAACTTCGAGCGCAGTTGGAAGAAATGCGCGGTGTACCGATTCGATATTGCGCGCAGTTCGCATCAGCGCGGATTTCAACGCCGGCGCCAATTCGTTCAGCGCGCGCGTCCACTGCTCGCGCGGCACCTCGACGGTTTGCATCGCTGCGCCATCAAAACGCTGAGCCATCTCCAACAACGCAGCATCGCCTCGAACCCGAACATCGGCCACGATTTCGGCGGTACGTTCGCTGACGTTTGCCGCACGATCGCTGGCGCGCGTCATCAGCGCGCGACGACGCGCGGCGTCAAGCAAATCCAAGCTACCGTTGTAGAAGAACGCGGACGTCAT
>JBDTTO010000239.1:0-5588 GCA_039930585.1 Gemmatimonadaceae bacterium | reverse complement strand
GCACCTCGGCCAGGGCTCCAGTTACCGTCGGCACCAAGACCATCAGTCCGCCCCGCCAGCGCCATCCGGGCGTTCCGCGATCCTGTGCCGCGAGTGCGATCGCAACGATCAGCCAGGTCGGCAAGTAACCGGCCGAACGCAGCAGACGCCCCCAATCGCGTTCGTAGACTTTGGGATCGCGCACGTGCGCCCACGCCCAGGCATCGAGCAGGTGCGCAGCAACAATGACGACGATGGAAATACCTGCAACGACGAGCCAACGCCGTTGCGGCGAAGTGGCGATGGTTTCGGTCGTCGGCGTGTCTGAACGGGAAGCAGTCATGAAGTGCGTAATCAACTGGCGTCACGTGTCTCCCGCTACGCGACCATCACACATATTTCAGGAATGCTACGTCGCCTTTTTGTTGTCACGCCTGCCACGCTCAACTCGCGCCGAATCGCGCTGATTCTGGTTGCGGGATTTGCACTCGCCTGTGCGAAAACGCCCAAGTGGCGTGGCACTCCGGTTGAACCCGCGCGCGATGTTTTGCCAATCGCATTTTCCGATAGCACGGGGCAACTCGTGCCGTGGTTGCCCGCAAAAGGACAGGCCGCGTTTGTGTTCTTTGGTTACACAAACTGTCCGGACGTTTGTCCAACTACGCTTGCCGACTGGGTTCGCGTGAAGCGTGCGTTGGGTAATGATGGCAAACGCGTGCGTTTTGTGTTTGTCACGATCGATCCAGAACGCGACACGCCCGCAATCGCGCAGCAATACGCGTTTCAGTTTGACCCGTCATTTATCGGATTGTCGGCACGACCATCAGCGACGGATTCACTCGAGAATTCGTTTGGTGTCGCGTCGTCCAAACAGGAATCCACTTCTGCCGGCGGATACTTGATGGGACATTCGTCGCAGAGCTTTCTGGTGGATGACAAAGGCAAAGTGCGCGTGAGCTACAATTTTGGCGCGGGCTGGGATGTGATGGTTGCCGATGCAAAACAGTTATTGCGATAACACATGTTTCCGGCTCCGATTTCGGTGAGAATGTTTCGCACGGCGTTGTGTATCGCGGTCACATTTTGCGGAACGCGCAGCTTTGCAACGGTGGCCGGCCGTGGAGCTGCACCTGATACGCAGCCGAAAAAAACGAACGAAACGGTCGTAGTGACAGACGCTTGGGCACGACCAGCACTTAAAGGCGGAATGGGTGGCGTGTACATGACCATCACCAATTCCGGAACTACGGCGGTGCGTGTTGCACGCGCGACGAGTCTCGATGCACGTGCGGTGGAACTTCATGAGTCGAGTGATCACGAGGGCATGGCGCATATGCAGCTGTTGGCCACGCTGGAGATTGCGCCGGGTGCAAGCGCAACCCTCAAACCTGGTGGCAAACATTTCATGTTGATTGGGTTACGCCGCAGGTTTGTGGCGCGCGACACGATGCGCGTGGTGTTGCTGGTTGAGAATGTGCAGAAATCGACTTCTGCAAAGTCGGCGTCGCCTCGCGCCCGCGTGATCACAGCGCTTGCGGCGATTCGTGTGCCGTAATGGTCTCCGATATTTCGTGAGTGACATTTCATGACAAACGCAAGTGATGGTGACGCGGACACGCCCAGTGTAACCTTCGACTCCGATCGCGATCCGGCATCGATTTCCCCATCAGCTTCCGTGTCTTCGTCCAACATGAAATCCACGCTCGACGGCGAGTTGTCGGCACTGCAGCAGGCGGGGCTCAAGCGTTCGCTGCGTCCGGTCATGCTGCGTCGATCGGGCACGGTACAAATCGATAACGACCGCGTGGCCGATTTCGCGTCGAACGATTATCTGGGACTCGCGGCAGATGCACGTGTTGCGCGCGCCGCGACGGCCGTGTTGCAGGCCGAAGGCACAGGAGCTGGCGCGGCGCGTTTGATTTCAGGACATCATCCGATTCACGAAGCGCTTGAACACGAAATTGCCGCGTTCAAGCAGTGCGAAAGTGCGTTGTTGTTCCCCGCCGGTTATATGGCAAACGTTGGCACCATTCCGGCGTTGGCGCAGGAAGGTGATGTCATCTATTCGGACGAACACAATCACGCATCCATCGTTGATGGTTGTCGCTTGTCGCGCGCGACGAAACGAGTCTTTCCGCATTGCAACATCGATGCGCTGCGCGAAATGCTGGAGGCCGATCGTGGAAAATTCCGTCGTTCGCTGATTGTCGTCGAGGGCGTGTTTTCCATGGACGGCGACACGTTTCCGCTTGATCAACTCGTCGCCCTGGCGCACGTATTCAAAGCATGGACATACGTGGATGATGCGCACGGCGCCGGCGTGCTTGGTCGCACCGGACGCGGCACGCCTGAACATTTCGGCGTGTCCGGCGATATCGACGTTGTCATGGGTACGCTTGGCAAATCACTGGGTACGGTTGGCGCGTACATCGCAGGGTCTCGCACGCTGATCGAGTATCTCATCAGCAAATCGCGCGCGTTCATTTTTACAACCGGCACACCGCCCGCAATGGCGGCAGCCACGCTCGAAGCGTTGCACATTGCGCGCGCAGAACCGTGGCGCCGGGAGGCCGTGCGTGACCGCGCCCAACAGTTGCGCGACCGACTGCGCGAAGGTGGACGACCAACGACCGGACTGCCAAATGGTCACATCATTCCCATTGTGATCGGTGATCCACTCCTCACGATGGCCATTGTGCGCGATCTGCGTCGTCGCGGATTTCTTGTGGGTGGTGTGCGTCCTCCAACCGTTCCGGCCGGAACGTCGCGTCTTCGTATTTCGGTGAGCGCGATGCACCCGCCCGAACTCGTTGACACATTTGCGGCCAGCCTTCTCGAAGCCATGCGTGGAGTAGTGCCATGACCGAACGCAACCTGTTCGATTTGCCGGATGATGACGACGACTTCGATTACTCAAGTCCGGATGCAGTCTACGAAAGCGACGAAGACGATTTCGATCTGGAGACCACAGTCGTCGCGTTACCGAAAGGCAATTGGGTTGCTGGTGACGATGACAACGAAGACAGCGGAATTACCGAAGATGTCGCGGCGAGCGACAGCATTGTTGCCGATGACGACGACGATCTGACTCCGGGCGAAATGCAACGTCTGTTGATTCAGGATAGCGCACACGGCTGGCATCCGTACACGCAACACATGGGCGCGCCACTACCCGTGCCAATTGCGCGCGCGCAAGGTGCATGGTTGTACGACATGAACGGCCGAGCAATTCTTGATGCCGTGTCGTCGTGGTGGGTGACGACGCATGGTCATTCACGTCCTGAAATTGCCGATGCCATCGCACACCAGGCGCGCACGCTCGATCATGTGATCTTTGCCGGATTTACACATGCGCCCGCAACTGAGCTCGCGGCCGAACTGGTAATGCGACTGCCGCGCGGTTTGACGCGAGTGTTTTTTTCCGACAACGGATCAACGGCGGTTGAAGTTGCAATCAAGATGTCGCTGCAGTCGTATGCGAACAAAGGCAAGCCGCGTCGACTGATTGCCGCACTCGAGAACGCATATCACGGCGACACGTTTGGCGCGATGGCGGCTGGTGCACGCACGATGTTCAGCGCACCGTTTGATCCAATGTTGTTTGAAGTCGCACGTCTTCCCGACCCAACAGAAGGCGACACCGTTGCTGCGCTAGAAAAGCTGATCAACGAACGCGGCAGCGAACTCGCGGCAGTCATTGTTGAACCGCTGCTGTTGGGCGCCGGTGGCATGCGAATTTACGACGAGCATATTCTGCAGGCGATTCGCGAGCTCACACTCGAAGCCGACGTACATCTCATCGCCGACGAAGTGTTGACGGGTTTTGGTCGCACGGGCCCGCTGTTCGCGTGCGAGCGTGCCGACATTGCGCCTGACATCATGTGCATGTCAAAAGGTTTGACCGGTGGTTTCATGGCGCTTGGTGCGACCGCAGCTACCGAAACCATTTACGACGCATTCCTCAGCCCCGATCGCCGTCAGACGTTTTTTCACGGACACTCGTACACCGCGAATCCGATTGCATGTGCGGCCGCGCTCGCGGCGCTGCAACTGTACAACGATGATAGCGAAGACGAACGTATTCGCATCGAAGTGGCGCAGGCCAATCACATCGCGATGCTGAGCAAACATCCCGGCGTCAAAACCACTCGGCAGATCGGAACGATTGCCGTAGTCGAGCTGAAAGCCGAGTCGGGATACCTGAGCGAGATTGGCCGAGAGCTGTCCGCGTATGCCCTGGAACAGGGGGTGCTGCTGCGCCCGCTGGGAAACGTTGCATATTGTTTACCACCGTACTGCATGCTCGATAGCGAGCTGGATCGCGTGTACGAGGTGTTGCGTCAATTTCTCGATGGAGCGCGCGCCACCGGAGTGGCGCAGGAGCTGCTTCGTGGGTGAAGACAAACCAAACAACGTTGAGTCTCGTTCCAATTCGTGTCGGATGCTCGCAGTTACGGGCACCGACACGGAAATCGGCAAAACCGTGATCACGATGTCGCTCGCGGTTCGTGCACGCGCGCTGGGGCTTCGCGTGGCTGCCATGAAGCCGATTGAAAGTGGTATCGCTGCGCGAGGTGTCGTTCGTGTGGCGACCGGCGATGAACAAGCGACGTTGTCGGATGCCGAGCAGTTGGCGCGGGCCGCCGGTGCGGATGACGATATTGACATGGTCGGTCCAATTGTGCTCGCCGAACCGTTGGCGCCCATGATGGCCGCATGGCGCGCAGGCGTCACGATTGATCTCAGCGTACTGGATCGTGCGCGTGATTCGCTCTCATCCAATCGCGACTTATTGCTCGTTGAAGGTGCTGGCGGAATTCTGGCGCCGATTACGCGCGATTATTCGTTTGCGAGCCTGTTCAAGCGCTGGAGCGCGGACGTTGTCATCGTGGCCGGCAATCGCCTGGGCGTGCTCAACCACACGTTGCTCACTGTGCGAGCCGCCGAGAGTGAAGGCCTCAACATTCGTGCGGTTGTGTTGACCGATATTTCAGACCGGGATCCAAGCATTGCCGAAGCCACCAATTACGATGCGCTGGTGGCGTTGCTTCCGCGGTACCCGATTCACAGGTTTCCGTGGATCGATCGACTTGACGACTCCTCTGCCCTTTCGGCGGCGGTTGCGGGCGCGGGACTGGATACAGTTCTGCTGCCTGCGGCCTGACCGTTTTTCCGATCACCATTACATCGACTGATGCCTTACACCGCGCCATCACAGGTTAAGTCAGCAAACGTTGACTGGTTTCGCCTGGCCGACAAATCACTGGCTGGAGAAATCATCTCGCGCGAAGAAGCGCGTGCCGTGCTTAACGCGCCGGACAGTGCGCTGCTCGAACAGTTGGCCGCCGCGTATCGCGTGCGACAAGCGACGTGGGGCAATCGCGTACGTTTGCATTTCCTGCTGAATGCGCAGAGCGGTTTGTGTCCGGAAGATTGCGGCTATTGCTCGCAGTCAAAAATTTCGGCGGCTGAAATCGAGAAGTATCCGATGATGGCGCAGGAACGCATCATGGAAGCGGCGGATCGCGCGGCCGAATTGAAAGCGGGCACGTTGTGCATGGTGATCAGCGGTCGTTCTCCGGGCGAGACAGTGTTTGGCAAAGTACTGG
>JBDTTO010000238.1:0-5598 GCA_039930585.1 Gemmatimonadaceae bacterium | reverse complement strand
CCACGCGTCGTCTTTGCTTGCTAAACCAGACAACGTGCGCGTGCGAACTCGCTGAAGACGTTCGACATGTTCTTCAAGCGTTCGCCCTCTCGCCGCAACCCAGGTCGCAGGTGTGAGCCGCAGAAACGCACCCCACTCCGCCCAGTCCTGGCCTGACGGTTGCGCGCCGTCGATACTGACGGCGTTGTAGTACCACTCGAGCGCCGCCATGTGCGCAAGCATCGCACCAATCGGATTGGCCTTCTCGTCATGCTGATGGTCGAGCGCCGCCACGGAAAGCCCGGCGACAGAATCGAGCACGCTTTCGCGAGAATGCTCCAGCATCGCCACCAGCGACGAAATGAGCGGACTGTAATTGCCTGACGGCACTACCTGAAAACGCGGCTGAGTGAGTGTCACGGTGCCTTTAATGGCAAATAGTTGCTGCGCACGAGTTGGCGATAATCGGAGTAGCTGGCGGACTCTTTTGTAAAGACATCAACTTTCTGCAACAGCTGCGTACTGTAATAACCCGGGACAGCTTCCGGATGATTCCCGCCGCCAAAGTAGCTGCGAATAATCACGCTGCTGTTGTCGCGTGGCAATGCGGCCACCGATCGTGCGTACACCGGAAAGTTTCCATCGCGCAGCACGTAATCTTCGGCGTTTGATGCATACAGCGCAGAAAGTTTATCGCCGCGTTGCTTTATGAGTGCCGCAATCGCCGCGAGCGCCTTCGTTCCACCAAGGTCCCCAACCACTGGCACGATCAGATTTCTGCGTTGCAATTCTTTTACAACCCGAAAATCGGATTCGCGCGCGAGGTAGCTCGCCTGCTTGCCTTCCATATCGCGCTCCAGCACCAACTGACGCAACGTGGGATAATACGGCTGCGGCGCACGACCTGCCGACGTAAACCGCAACGACAATCCAGCACTGATAAACGCTTGATGGAATCGCTCGATTGTCGCAAGATCCGCGGCGGCGAGTGTGACACCCATCTTGTTCACTTCGTCCAACACAATTTTTCGCGCCGCACTGGATGTCGCGCTCGTTGCAGGCGTGCTGTCGAGATACGCCACAATGTCGTCGATTGACCGCGCGCTCCATGCGTCAACATTCGTTGGCGCGCGCTTGCCCAACCACAATGCCAGATATTCAATGCGGTTGCGCGATTTCGCGAACAGCGCCTTGAACATGAGATGCTGCAGCATGTTGTCACGGCGAATATCAATCAGAAACGCAATACGCGGACGAATACGCGCGATGTACGAAAAATTCTGATCAGGTCCAACACCGATGTACGCCCCACCGCGCACGCCATAACGCTCAAGCGCGCCAATAACATGCAAGTAACTGCTTTCGTTCGAAATGAGATTGTCGGTGTCGAAATATCCGCCGGGCTCCGACAGTCGCCCGATTAGCGCGCCAAAATCGCGGATACTATCGTCAGACGCTGCCTGAGTTTGGGCCGGCACTACCGCGGTCGCCTGTCCAGTCGCCAACAATGGCACCCCGGTCACCGCAATCCACCCCAGCGCGCTTGACACCAGGGCGGTTCTGGTCCGACTGTAAAGCTGGGTCAAAGTCTCTCCCATTACTGTTTGTTCCTCTGCTCTGTGCCCGAAACTTAGGCCGCCGAGCACACCGATGAAATCGGCGGCGCGCCGATAGCCTCCTCCCTGAGTTTCCGATGCTCGACTTCCGCTACGTCCTACGCAGCCTCTCCCGGGCCCGCGGCTTTGCCATTGCCGTTGTGCTCACGCTCGGTTTGGGCATCGGTGCGAACACCGCGATCTTCAGCGTCGTGCGCGGTGTCATGCTGCGACCGCTGCCGCATCGCGATGGCGATCGACTCATGTATCTGCGCCAGTCGATGGACGGCCCGGCCGGTGAGAACATCGCGTTCTCCGTGCCCGAAATCCTCGACTTCCGAAACAACTCCAAAGCGCTGGGGGGAATCGCGGAGTATTCGCCGCTTCAGCTCAGTCTCGTCGGCGAAAAGGATGCCGTGCGTATCGACGTTGGACTCGTCACCGGCAACTATTTCAGCGTGATGGGACTCGCGCCGATTCTCGGGCGTGCGTTCACCGCGAGCGATGACGGAGCCGGCGCCGCACCAATCATGATGCTGACGCACGAGTACTGGATGAAACGGTTTGGCGGCGACAGCGCCATTGTTGGAAAGTCAGCGCGCGTTGGAGGTAAGGCAGTAACCATTGTTGGGGTTTTACAACAAGCTCCGTACTTCCCTGCGAAAATCGATGCGCTGATGAACATGGTGAACAGCGAACATCACCTGAGCGCAACGATGGTGACTGGGCGCACGCATCGCATGACCGAAATGATTGCCCGGCTCGCGCCGGGAGCGACGGTCGATCAGGCACGCAACGAAGTGAAGCTGATCACGAATCAAGCGCACAAGGATCATCCCGAAGCCTACGATGCCGCCGCCGGATACAAGGTCACGCTTACGCCGTTTCAGGAAATGCTTGGCCAGAAAGCGAAGACCACACTGTGGTTGTTGATGGGCGCCGCCGCGTTCGTGTTGATCATCGCCTGCGCGAACGTTACGAACCTCACGTTGATGCGATCCGTTCGTCGTGAGCATGAGTTGGTGGTGCGCGCGGCGCTCGGAGCCGGTACCGGCCGCTTGCGTCAGCTGTTGTTGGCCGAAAATCTCGTGCTCGCACTATTGGGCGGCGGGCTAGGCCTGGTGCTCGGCTTCGGTGGAGTGCGCATGCTAGTTGCGTTTGCCGCGCGGTACAGCACGAGGGCAAACGAAATTCGCGTTGACGGTACGGTGCTGGCATTCACCCTCGGCATCGCGCTTGTCGTCGCAGTGCTGCTGTCGTTTGTACCGCGACTCACGAAGGACAACTCGCTGGGCGCGTCATTGTCTTCCGGCTCAAAACGCAATACCGGTAGCTCGCGTCGCCATCGCCTTCAACAAGCGTTGGTGGTGGCCCAGGTGGCGGTATCCGTTGTGTTGTTGACAGGCGCGGGGCTGCTTACGCGCACAATGCAACAACTCTCGGAAGTCGACACGGGCCTCAAAGCGGAAAACGTGTTGACGATTGAAGTACCCCACGACTTCAACGCGCAAACCGACAATGCGAAAGTGATCGCGGAATATGAGCGCATGCGGGCAGAACTCGCGGCGCTGCCCGGCGTGAGCAAGGTTGGTGTCGGCTTGCCCATGCCATTGCGTACGTCGGACATTACGCTGGAAATCAAAGCGGAAGGTCGCGCGGTGAGCCCTGGCGAACCAACTCCAAATGCCGAATATCGCATGGCCAGCCCGGACTATTTTGCGGCAGCGGGCATTCCAATCTTGCAGGGTTTCCGGGAATCGATCCGGTTGGTCGTCGCGTGGCATGGACCGGTGAAGTACTGAAATTCATCGGGATAAAAGAAGATGCGTGGCTAACAGTCATCGGCGTTGTTGGAAACACGAAGGACGGTGGCCTCGACGCGGCGCCGCGGCCCGCAGTGTTCACTCCGTTTGCGCAGGGAATGTTTCCGAGCGGCGGATTCATCATCCGTACCAACGCGAATGCAGCATCGTTTGCGCCAGCCGCAACGCGCGTCATTCGTGGTCTGGCGCCGGAACAACCAATCGAGAAACTGTTGACAGTCGAACAGATTCGCGATGAAAGCGTTGCGCCGCGTCGCCTGAACGCGCTGCTCGTTGCGTCATTCGGCGCACTGGCGCTGATTGTTGCCGCAATCGGAATTGCTGCAGTGCTCGCATTTTCCGTCAGCGCGCGCACCAACGAAATTGGCGTTCGCATGAGCCTCGGCGCCGACGCATCGCGCGTTCAGCGAATGATTTTGTCCGAGGGTGGATTGCTCGTTGGCATTGGCCTCGCGATTGGTGTTGTTGGCGCGATGCTGTTGACGCGACTCATGCAAGGCATGTTGTTTGGCGTGTCGCCCAATGATCCCGCAACGCTGGCAACAGTAGCGGGAATCATGGCGCTCGTTGGAATTACCGCTTGCTGGGTTCCGGCATTGCGCGCGGCGCGTATCGATCCAGGAATCGCGCTACGCGCACAGTGATCTAGTCGGCCGCTTCGCAGGCGGCCGCGCGCGACAACATCAGCTCTCGCTCACGCACATTTCGCGTGAGCGATGCGGCTCGCAGAAACTCAGCACGGGCTTCTGCCTTTCTTCCCAGTCGGAACAGAAAATCACCGCGCACAGTTGACAGCAGGTGATAATTTCTAAGCGATGGTTCATCCGTGAGATTGTCCACTATCTCCAGCCCGGATGCCGGCCCGAATGCCATTGAATATGCGACTGCCTTGTTGAGTTCAACGATTGGCGACGGTCGTAACCGACCAAGTGTGTCGTAGATTGACGCAATCATTTTCCAGTCGGTGTCGTCGGCGCGACGCGCGCGGGCGTGACACGCCGCAATTGACGCCTGCAGTGAGTACGGTCCCAGCGGCTTGCCGATTTTTTGTGCGCGCTGCAACGCCGCGAGGCCGCGCTGAATGAGTACGTAGTCCCAGCGACTGCGATCCTGTTCCAGTAGCAAAATTGGGTCGCCCGTGGACGTCACGCGTGCACGCGAACGCGACGCCTGGATTTCCATCAACGCCGCCAGTCCATGAACTTCCGGTTCTGCAGGAATGAGTTCCGCCACAATGCGGCCGAGTCGAAGC
The DNA here is from genome assembly GCA_039930585.1 of Gemmatimonadaceae bacterium. Classification (GTDB taxonomy): domain Bacteria; phylum Gemmatimonadota; class Gemmatimonadetes; order Gemmatimonadales; family Gemmatimonadaceae; genus Gemmatimonas. The sequence goes on along the minus strand of JBDTTO010000238.1, from coordinate 949 downwards.
GCTTCATCGCACAGTTGCGGGCGCATCCAATCGTCGCCGGCGGTCGCGGAGTATCCCTCATTAAAAACGAGGTAGATAACTTCCAGCACTGACGCCAGTCGTTCGGCCAATTCGACGCCGCGTGGTACTTCAAACGGAACGTGTGCTTCCGTGAGTGTCTTTTTCGCGCGCACAATGCGCTGTTGAATTGTGGCAACCGGCGCCAGATATGCGCGCGCAATTTCTTCGGATGTCAGTCCGCCAAGCAGACGAAGCGTCAGCGCAACACGCGCATCTGTGGACAACACCGGGTGACACGACATGAACACCAGGCGCAACAGCTCGTCGCCAATATCATCATCAATTGCTGCGTCGATGTCGGGGGCATCAAGCTCCGCACCGATTTCAATTTCTACACCGAGTTCCTGGTGCTTGCGCTCGAGTCGCGACTTGCGGCGCAACACATCAATGGCGCGATGTTTTGCAGTCGCGGTAAGCCAGGCGCCCGGATTATCCGGGACGCCAGTTTCCGGCCAACGTTCCAACGCTGCGATCAACGCATCCTGCGCGAGATCTTCAGCGATACCAACATCACCAACCATTCGCACCAGCCCGGCTATGAGCCGGGCTGATTCAATTCGCCACACTGCCTCAATCGCGCGGTGGGTTTCGGTTTGCGTCACCGATTACCGCACGAGTGTGCGTTGCTCATGCTGTCACGTGTTCGTGCGCTTCCGAAACTCAGCTTCGGCATCCATCATCGCGCGTCCAGCTTCGGTCTTGATGGCTGGCTCGAAATCTTCGGGCGAAAAGACCTGGCGGATTTCGACATGCCCCAAACTTTTTGGCGCGCGCTTGAATCGTTCAACAACTTCTTCGAGCGACTTGCCCTGCACCATCCAGAATCCGGCAATCAGCTCTTTCGATTCTGCAAACGGTCCGTCAATGACCGTAGGATTCGCGCTCGTGT
>JBDTTO010000237.1:0-5600 GCA_039930585.1 Gemmatimonadaceae bacterium | reverse complement strand
CTTCGGGCGAGCTCCATTCGTCGCGAATGTTGACCTTGTTGGCGGTGAGGTAATCCCGATCAATGCCGGGCATCTTGATCGGTCCGTTTTCGCGTTCCTGGTTGGCGCTGACAAGGAAACGCACGGCTTCATTGCCACCACTTGCCTGCACGCTGTACAGACTGCGATCGCCACGGTCGATCGGTGACGTGAGTGCGTTGCGCATCACATTGGCGGACGTGACGCTGTCTTTGACGCACGCCCCGCTGGCGATTGTCGTCAGAATGCAACGCGTCTGAACCGTTGGCGCCGCGGGCGTGTGACCCCAGATGGCGAACGTATCCCAATATTTGTTTGGATCGGTGATGATGCCCCGTTCCGCCGTGTACTGGAACTGTGTTTTGCCGCGCCGACCACTTTTGGTCTTGATGATGATGACACCATTCGCCGCGTCAGTGCCGTACAGCGTTGCGGCGGACGGGCCTTTGATGACCGCGAGGTCTTCAATTTCTTCGGGGGTGATGTCGTTCAGTCGGCTGGAGTTCGTGCCGCCAACGCCAAAACCGCCGCTGGTGCCGTCCATACGAATGCCATCAATGATGAAGATAGGTGCGTTGGAACGACTGACTGAATTGAGTCCGCGAATGCGAATGGTTGCGCCCCCGCCGCTCATCGCACCCGGAAGTACAGTGACGCCCGGCGCCTTGGCCGTCAGCAAATCACCCATGTTGTGAATGGGTGTTTCCTTGACGCGTTCGGACGCATTGATGACAGAAATGGAATTGCCAACTTCAGCGCGCCGCTGAACACCTGTCGCCGTGACGACGAATTCATCGAGCTTGACCGTGCTGGCTTCCATCGCAAAATCGAGCGTAACGGTGCCACCACCCGTTACCGTCGCTGGCTTCTTCTGTTCGGCAAAACCCACGCGAAAGACGCGCACTTCGGCCGCGCCGGCGGGGACACCGCGAATCGTGTATTTGCCATCGGCACCGGACAACGCGACCAGCGTAGTGCCAACAATCGCGACGCGCGCTTCAGAAACCGGAGCGTCGCCAGCTCCGTGAATGCGGCCGGTTACGGTTCCCGTCTGCGCTGCCGCGGAAATGGAAGTAGCCGCGATGGCGGCGAGTGCTGCGACGATGGAGCGCAGGCGATAACCTCGCCTCCGTTGCTCGATGGAGTGCATCTGCTTCCTCTCCCGGGGATGGTGAAATCCGTCGCGCGACGGCGGGTCGTCGCGCGGTCCTACAGAGACCATTCGTCGGCCTCTAAAACAACGGCTATCAACTCATCAGAACGCGGGCGGCGCAAAACATGCGCTCGGCCATTGGCTTAAAAAAAATCAAACGGTCCGGCGACGGCTTACAACGTTGGAACACCAGCTTGGGACAAAACGTCACCGCGGCGTCGCGACATGTGCCATGAAGGGACCAACTGTATTGAGCGTTACGGTACGTCCATTTTCACGAGCCAGCAAGACCACCGATGTAAAAATGGCCATCGCTGTCAGCCGCATGTCATGCGGTTCAATAAAACATTCAAAGCTCGGGAATTTTTTCAGCAATCAACCGGTCAACGACTCTTCACCAACTTCGCGCCGCGAGTGAGTCAGCGGCTCTTCACCAACATCACGCCGCCGGTCCCGGCAATTGTGCCAAAACGCAGGGCCGCCTCGCTGGCGTTCAAATAGCGGATCTCTGCGATCTCGCCGGGACGCATGCGACTCAGGAAGTTGACCGTCTGCAGCGGACCACCGTCCAGCGACACATGAACATTGCCTGCGTCGGAGGCGCGGATACTTCCCGAGCCTCGGCCTGTCAGAAAGCGCGGGCGCAGACGACGTACAGCCGCCAGGGCATCACCATTGCTCACCGAGACATCAGAGAGCTCAGCCGCAGTAATTACGTCTGAAGGGCGATCGCCGGTCGCCGCCGCGTGTGTAGCCGCGGTCTTGTTTCTCGCACAACCCACCGCAAGGGTCAGCAGCAGGGCCGAGCAGATTTGCCACGTGCGCACAATGTTGTCCCGACAGAGATGCCAGCGAATGTATGTGTTCTGTCGTGTGGCGCCAGATGGCAGTGGCGGAAGCGACTGACGGCTGGGCCGAAGCCCGCTTGCGCGGGACGAGCAACGGAACCCGACTTACTGCGCGCGCAAAATCGACGCTGGCATGACACGCAGGGCCTTTCGGGCGGGAATCCACGTGGCGGCAAACACAGAAATAGTGAGTAACACAACAATGCCGACCAACGTCATTGGATCCGACGGCGTCACCTCGTACAGCAACGACTGCAACGCCCGCGTCGCAATCAGCGCAACGCCCAGACCGACACCCAATCCGACGGTCGCCAACGTTACCGCGTGTCCCATAACCAGCTGCGAGATGTCCGCACTTGTCGCACCCAGCGCGACACGCACAGCGATTTCGCGCGTTCGTTGTGAGACGGAGAACGCCACGACGCCATAGGTACCGATCATTGCCAGCAACAATGCCACCAATGCAAACGCGGTCAGAATGTTCGTGGTTACGCGCACGTACGCCGTCGTCTCATCAACGCGACTTTGCTGCGACTGCATCTCATACACCGGAAAACCGGGTGCGAATTTTTGAAGTTCCTTTACAACGCGCGCGACCGATTGCATTGGGTCGACCTGCGTCTTGACGAAAAACATCATGCGATACGTGAAGTGCGTTTGATAATACGGCACAAAAACTTCCGGCACGACGCGCGAATCCATGGTATCAAACAACACGTCAGCGATCACGCCTGCGACATACAGGGTGTCTTTGCTGAAATCTTCACCACCCGTCACCACCATTGCCCGATCGATCGGGTCCTCGTTCGGCCACATTTGTTTCGCCGCCATTTCGTTGATCAACACCACCCGACGCGCGCTCAAGTTGTCCGACGTTGTAAATGCTCGGCCACGCACCAAGGGCACGCCCATAACGGATGGCCAATCCGGTGAGATCCAATGCACGCCAGTGTACATCATCTGTTCTGGACTCTCGTGCGGGCGATCCAAACGCGAAAATCCGAAATCGGCGCAACGGGTCAGCGGTGGACAGTCGGCAACTGCAACTCCACGCACCCCCGGCAGCGCGGCCAACCGGTCAATCGCGCCCATGTAAAACCGATCAATGGAATCGCGTGCCCACTCCGGCGCACGATTGATACGGAATGTGAGCAGGTTGGACGCGTCGAAACCGGCCCGAACATCCAACAGACGATTGATGCTCCGAATCATCAACCCCGATCCCACCAGCAACACCACGGCGAATGTAATTTCGGCCAGCGTGAGCGCGTGTCGCATCGTGAAGCGACGCATCCCGATCGCAATATTTTGCGAAGTGTCCTTGGTGGCCGCAAGCAGTGAGGTGCGTGTTGCGTGCAATGCGGGGGCAAGGCCGAACACAAGACCAGTTGCAAACGCAATCGAACCGGTAAAGAGAAGCGCTGAAAAGTCGAATTGAATCGTTGAGAAATACGCGGTGCCCATGCCGGTCGCGCCGTGCGTTGATCCGAGCACGTTGGTCTCCACTGATGCAAGCAATTTCACCGAGAGCATACCGACCACAATGCTTGCCATGCCGCCGGCAATTGCGAGTACGAGACTCTCCGCCAGAAGCTGGCGGGCAAGTCGAACGCGTGTTGCACCGAGTGCGAGTCGCACCGCGACTTCTCGCTGCCGGGCCGATGCGCGAACCAACAACAAGTTTGCAACGTTCGCGCACGCGGTTAACAGCATCAGCAGAACGGCCCCCAACAAAATGAACAGCGTACGTTGTACAATCGGCGCGGCACGTGCCGCGTCCAGTTCGCGCGCAACGGCGCTCCAATGTCCCTCATTCGCACGTCTGGCCGGATACGCGGCGTCAATCTGCGCGCCAATTTGTGGCATGGCGGCCCGTGCGTGTTCGATCGAAATGTCAGGCGCAAGGCGCCCTACGATGAAGAAAGAATGATTGTAGGGAACGCCAAAATCGCGGGTGATCGGTGCGGAAGTGAGAGGCATCCAGAAATTGGCCGTTCCTGACACGCCGCGAAATTCAGGTGCTGCAACGCCGACAACCGTGTACGCATCTCCATCAACTTGCACGATACGACCCACAATCGAAGAGTCGCCGCCAAGTGTATTGCGCCACATGGCATTTCCCAAAATCAGCACGCGCGGGCCGCCAAGTTGACGATCTTCGTCGGCGAGAAAATCGCGACCAAGCGCCAGTGGTATCCCCAGCGTTGGGAAATAACGGGAATCGACGTACTCACCAGATGTGCGCTGCGTATTGTTGCCGTAGCGAAGCGTGAACTGTGAGACCGTCCACAGCGTCACGTCCGAAAACAAATGTTGCGCGCGCTTGAATGCCTGAAATTTTGGATACGAGAGTCGCTGGTCGTCGTACGCGGGCCGTCCCGGCGCGCCTGGCACTGAGAGGCTGACGGCCATCAACCGCGATGGATTCGCAAACGGCAACGGGCGCAACAGGAGTGCATCAACCGCGCTGAAGATGGCGGTGGTGGCGCCAATGCCAATGGCCAGCGTTGCGACAACTATGATGGTGAATGATGGCGTGCGGCGAAACGAACGCAGCGCAAATCGTACGTCCTGACCAAACACATCAAACGCGGCGAGTCCGGCGACGCGACGAGTTTCCTCGACTGCGCGTGTGATGTTACCAACCTGTCGTCGCGCCGCAGACTGTGCATCACGCTCGTTGATCGTGCCGCGCGCATTATGCGACTGCTGCGCCGTTTCGCGCTCGACGTGAAACGCCAGTTCATCGGCCAAATCGCGGTCGTACTCGCGCGGCTTGATGAGCAAACGCAACCGATGCCGCCACCCGTCGATGAAAGACATTGTTATCCTCGGCCCAGCACTTTGTTGATGGCGAGAAACATCGCGTCAAAATCAGAGATCTCAATGCCAAGCTGTTTGCGGCCGGATTTTGTGATCGTGTAATAGCGCACGCGACGTCCCGTGCTTGATACGCCCCACTCGGAAATTGCCCAGCCTTTTTTCTGCACGCGTTCGAGCGCAGGATACAACGATCCGGCTTCGGCGCTGATTGCGCCGCTGGAGAGTTCTTCAATACGCTGAGCAATTGCATAGCCGTGCATTTTCTGCACCGCCAGCGTTTGCAAAACGAGCATGTCCAACGTGCCTTTGAGCAAGTCGTTGCGGGGAGTTGCCGGGTCGCGTGCCACAATCAGCCTGGAAGCGGTGAAACGAGTTGACGGATGGAGTTGCCATCCAACGAAACCTTTTTTAACCTAACGACGTCCAATATATAGAAGTTCGATATATGTGCCAGTAGCCTCCTTTCGGGCCCTTCCGGAGACGTCATCCATGTCGTCACGCATCTATACAGACACACGTCGCACCGTCGGCGTTGTTTTCTTTGCTGGCACTTCAATGATTGTGTCGGGCGGACCGTTATTCGCTCAGGAGCGAGTGCAGCAGGTGCAGGAGCGAGTTGTGCGCTCGGCCGCCGACGCCGTCGAGGGAGATGAGCTCCGTGCACATTCCGAACTTGGAAATGCGTACACAATTGTCGAGGCGCTGCATTCCAATTGGTTAGTCGAACGCAGCCGTGGCTTGAGGTCTTACCGATCAGG
>JBDTTO010000236.1:0-5602 GCA_039930585.1 Gemmatimonadaceae bacterium | reverse complement strand
CTCTGCATCACTGTGCCCGATGGATTGACGCTCGAAATACTGTCGCCCGAAGCCAAGCACGCGACTGAACGTCTCTGTACCAACGGCCACGCGATATCCCTCAGTGCGCGGCACGATATACAGATTCCGCAAATACTCAAACAGAAACTTCCCCGCTCGGCCAAGAATAATCAGGCCAACGGTGATCACCGTGAGAATTGCATTGCGCGATGCAGACGATTCCGGCACGAGTCGCGAAATCCAACCGAACGCGCGCGAGTCGGCGAAAAAACCAAACGTGTTTTGTCCAACCGCTTTCGTGAGCTGCAACAGAAGTGCAAAGGATCCCGCCTCGAACGCGCCAGCAACAAGCACAAGCACCGCGGGCAGCACGAGGTGCCACGGACGCACGCCCGCTACGCGCCAGTAGTGGCGCAAGACCTCACGCGGTGTTGGTCGCGAGTGCACCGGTAGCTCGTTCATCTGCTACGGACCTGAAGGCGCAATCGGTTCGATAACAATCCGCTCGCGCTCACTGCTGCGGAGTGCTTCGCGTGTCATTCCGATGCAACCCGAGATTGAACGTCAATCGCCAGTTCGTCACGTTGTTCTGGTGGTCGAAATACCGATTGAGCTCGCGCGTCATTGCGAGTGTCGCACCCAAATCCCACGGACCGGAAAAGTGTAACACACTCACGCCTGCCGAGAGATCCACTTGTTGTGACAGGTATCCATCTTCGCGATCTTTCAACGCGGTAAACGAATAATCATCGTCATAACGAATTCGTTCAGCGAAAATTCCGTAGCGCCCGTGTGACGTGTAGCGGTCAAGACCAAGGAATTGAGCATTCGAACCCGGGCCAATTGTTGCGCCAAGCAGTTGTCCGCGGTTTGTGTAGCCTTCGTTTACGATGCCGTGCACGTAGAACACTGCGCCCGGTCGCAAGTCTTTCGTGGCCGTTTGTCCAAGAGTTGTATTCTCGCCTCGCAACACGAGCGCTCCGCTTGAAACCGGTAACGTCTTTGCGAAACCAATGGTAAATGCACGCGCGTGGTCAGGCTCCTGCACGAGATCCGTGAAGCCACCGGCAAAATCATTCCGCGCGTATTCGGCATAAAATTCGGCGCCCGATTCAGGGAGCAAGAATCGCGCAGTTACTGAGGCCAGTTGATCTTTATCATCGTTTACGAGCGGACCGTTTGGTTCGGCCTTTTTGCCCTTGTTGAACACGCCGCCAAACGCGTCGAAAAAGTCGGACGAACTCAAACCGTCTGTCGGCCATTCGTGATACAGCGCGCGCGTGAGACCGAGTGTAAGTCCGGACAGAAATCTCGGTCGATATCCGATTGTCAGACCGTTGATGATGCGATTGCCGTCGGTCGTGGTTGGCGCGCCGAAATAGTCCGAACGCCGAAGTTGTCCCCAGATTGCGCGCACTTCGACATCGCCCGCTATGGTGTGAACCGGTTTTCCCAGTCCGATATCAATGTGCGGAATTCCCGGCGCGGCGCTTCCCATGATGATCGCGTTTCGATAGCCCGGCCCCCACCACAAATTCTCGGTTGAGAATCCGACCGTGAACGCACGGGCGTCGAAGCGGATCGCGCTCTGCCCCCAATCGGCAAAGGAAAGCGACGACGTGCCGAAGCGCTGCGGAAAATCAATGTTCGCCTGCCACGGATAAGCGTATGGCGAGGTTGTATTACCGGGGCCAACGCCGAGGTCGAACTCGCGGTTTTGCGAATAGCCGAATGTTGGAGCGACGCGGGCGGTGAACCCTCCCCATCGCATTTCAGCGCCGCCGCGGATTGCGCCGGACACACCACGCCCCGCCCAGAGAGCGCCATCGTTTTCGATTCGCGGAAATGCCGAATTCAGCACGACGTCGACGTGAGAATCAAGAATGCGGAATGTTGGATGCGACGGCCCTTCGGTCGGAGCGGAGAGCGAATACCGGTTCGACCAGACGTGCGCAGTATCGACCGTGAGTCCGTTGCGGCTCGGCGCTGTCGACGACGACCAGTAGACCATTGGTGTGTTTCTGGCTTTTCCCTGCAGCTCGAGCAGGCGCACGTATGACGTGAGCTCGGAGGCCGGCGTCAGCAGTTCCTGCGCGCCCAGCGGAAGCGTACAAATAAAGAGCAGGAACGCAGAAAGTCGCCGCACAGATTTTCGGGGGGAGAGAGAGAGCGAATCGGGTATGGCAACGTAATTCAACGCGATTGCATGAGGCCACACATTTGGTGCGTCAGACTGTGTCGCCGGTTACGTGCACGAGCCATCCGTTTTGTACGCGTTGCAGCGCGACGTATTATCCTCCGCTGCTCATGACGTCGCCCTCGCACCATCCTACGATTCCGCAACGGCGGACCAGACAAGCCACGCGTTGAGCCCGTCGCTACTTGCAGCGGCGGCGCTGATTGTCGTCCTCGCCATTTGGATACTGCTGTATACCTGGGTCAACTACAACACGTGGTTGATCTGGCTGAGCTGGAGACTCCGCGACGCCGGCGCGACGCGTCCCAGTGCGCTCGCTGTTCTGCCGAGGGTGACCGTGCAGCTCCCGGTCTTCAACGAACAGGCCGTTGTTGCGCGCCTGCTCGAATCCGTGGGCAGGCTCGACTGGCCCGCCGATTTGCTTGAGATACAACTCCTCGACGATTCAACCGACAGTACGCCGGAGATTGCGGCTCCGGTGATCGAGCGCCTTCGCGCGAGAGGGCTTACGGTCTCGCACATTCAGCGCACCGTGCGCGAGGGCTACAAAGCGGGTGCTTTGCGCGACGGATTGGTGTCGGCCAAGGGCGAGTTCATTCTGATTCTCGACGCCGATTTCGTTCCCCAATCAAATCTGCTGCAGCTGCTGACGCCGTGGTTTTCCGACCCGCACATCGCGATGGTACAGGGTCGGTGGGGGCGACTTGCAACGCCCGTCACGCTCATCGAACGCAGCGCCGGTTTCTGGATCGACCGTCACTTCGCCATCGAACAGCTCGCACGCAGTCGTTCGGGACAGTTTTTCCACTTCAATGGGTCGGGCGGCATCTGGCGCCGCACCGCTATCGATGACGCGGGCGGATGGTCAGCAGACACGCTCGCCGAAGATCTCGACCTTTCGTTTCGCGCGTGGCAGCGTGGATGGAAGTTCATGTTCGATTTCGACGCGATTGTGCCGGCGGAAATCCCGTCGAATGTTGCCGCACTTCGTGTTCAGCAGGCGCGCTGGTCGCGTGGCGCGTTTCAGGTGGCACGCAAATCAATTCCGCGGCTCGCACGCGCGTCATGGCGTGATCGCCTTTCCGTTTCGTTGCACCTGACGGGTTACACGTTTCCAATTTTGATGCTCACACTGGCGCTGTTGTCCGGCCCCGTCGCGTGGGCACGGCAGTATCACCACGTACTTGGTTTCGTTGCCGGTGATTTGCCGATGATTGCATTTCTTGTCGGAGTTCTCGCGCAAGCGGGATTTCAGACCGTACGTTCCGGATTGCGCGCGGGATGGCTTGAGATCGAAGCCGCGGCTGTCGGAATCGGTTTGGCGCCGCTCGTGTTCAAAGCCGGGTATTCCGGATTGCGCACGTACGGTGGTGAATTCAAACGCACGCCCAAATCAACGCGTGGCGCCGGACAAGCGACGGGGATGGTGTTCATCGAGTTCGCGCTTGGGCTCATCTGCATTGCAAACGCCGCCTGGGCGATCGCACTCGGCGCCCCATGGATTGCTGCACTTCCAATTTTGGCGGGTGCCGGACTTCTGGTTTTCGCGTGGCGCACCGTATGGCCGTGAACACAGCGGGTGGTGAGCATATTCCTTTCATGAGCGACAAAGAGCTGAGCATCGTCGCGATTTGTATCGATCCCGATCTTCCAATTCTGGAGAGATTTCTTTCCAGTGTGCGGCAGTATTGCCAATGCGAATATGAGCTGATTCTCGTTGACAATGCGGGCGAGAATGGCGAGCGGTCTGATTTTCTGAAGAAGAACTGCGACAAATACATCCGGCTTGCGGAGCGCGTTCGCGTGGCAGAAGCGTGGAACTTCGGAATCGCCGCGGCAGACGGACAGTATGTGCTGGTGACCAACGATGACGTTGTGGTTTCACGCAACTGGTTCGCGTTGATGAAGGATGTATTCGTGCAAAATGAAAAAGCGGGAATGGTCGTTCCCGTCATGAATCATTCCGTGCCCGAGCAGACGCCGCGCGTTGACATTTCGCACATCGATCAAGCGCACGCGGAACGATTGACGCCGTTCAAACAGTTTGTGTGGGGCGCGTTCATGCTGTTCTCGCGGGATTCACTGTTTCGAGTCAACAACTTCTCGCTGGACTACGAAATTGGTGGCGGCGAAGATCTCGACATGTGTTTTCAGATGTACGAGACCGGTTTGGATGTGTACGTCGACCATCGCGTATTCATCTATCACGAATGGGGATCGACCGGGCTGCGCATTTTGGGAGCTGAGCGCAGGCGCGAGCTCTACGAGCAGAGTTATGTCACGTTCAAAAAGAAGTGGATCAAGTACACGAGCGAGTGGGATAAACCCAAAGGCGTCTCGGGAACAGTGACGAGCGCATTCGCGAAATTCGTTTCGAACGTATTTGGATCGCGTCGCACACCATGACTCCACGTCGGTGCAGTAGTCGCGCCGTGATTGGGGGGGGTCTGGCGCTGTGATTTCTGTAATTGTTCCGGCGCTCAATGAGTCCAGGATCCTTCGGCAGTGTTTGACGGCGCTGCGTTCGCAGTCGTTGCCGGCGGATCAATTCGAGATTGTTGTTGTTGACAACGGCTCGGCCGACAACACTGTAGAGATTGCGCGCGAGTTCACGGATCGTGTTTACACGTTTCCCGGAATCTCACTTGGGAAACTGCGCAACAGTGGTGCGAAGCTCGCCAAGGGAAACGTGTTGGCGTTCATTGATGCGGATTGTCTTGCGAACGAACATTGGCTTCAAGGTGCGCGCGACGCACTGGCCGAGGGTGGTGTTGGCGTGGGCAACAAGTATGATCGCCCGGATGATGCGCGATGGATCGAAGCGCTGTGGCTTGGTGATGTTCCGCCAGGCCGAGTGCAGACGTCGGAGCTGTGGTCGGGCAATCTTGTTGTGGATCGTGCGAGTTTTGAAGCGTGTGGTGGTTTTGACGAAGTGCTTGTGAGTTGTGAAGATGTTGAACTTTCGATTGCGCTCGCCAGGCGGGGACAGTTGTACTTCGATGATCGCGTTCGTGTGGTGCACGTGGGCGGGCCGGGCACGTTGCTGGAGTTTGCGAAGCAGCAATTGTGGCACGGGTTTGAAGAGTGGCCGATATTCCGGCGCGGGATCAAGCGGGATACGTTTGTACCGACGCTGATGTGCGTCCTCGGCTACGTGACGTTGATGTGCGCAATCCTGTTTCCGGCGCCGATTGACTGGGCGGCATTCATTTTTGGTGTGACGATAATTGTTGGTGCAACATTGTGGCGGGTCCGGATCCAACTGCATTCACATCGTCAGGCTTCGCTGCGCACGTTCGTGCGACTCTGCGTGTTGAATGTTGTCAGTTTGTCGGCGCGGGCGTTGGCGGTGGTGTTACGGGCGTTGCGACGGCATTGGAGCGGGCGTGAGAAGAGCATCATTCC
>JBDTTO010000235.1:0-5604 GCA_039930585.1 Gemmatimonadaceae bacterium | reverse complement strand
TGGGGCCAGGAATGACACCCATTTGTGTTCGCCACAAACGAATCTTGTCGGCCCAGGCGGGATCACGTGTTGCAACGTGCCCCATCAACACATCGGCGTGACCGGTCATCGCTTTGGTATCCGATGCGAGCGAAAAGTCAGCGCCAAGCTGCAACGGCTTTTGACACAGTGCGGTCGGTGTGGTGTTGTCGACGGCAACCAACGCTCCCGCGGCGTGCGCGAGTTCACTCAATCGCGCGATATCGCATACATCGAGTCCCGGATTTGTAGGAGACTCCAACCACAGCAACGTCGCGCCCTGCAGCAACGACTCGAGTCCGTTGCCAACTGTTTTCGCAGTCACAATTTCCACACCCATCGCACCGAAATACTGCTGCGCAATCAATCGCGTTGTGTAGTAGCTCTCTTCGGGCATCACGACGCGTTGGCCGGGGCGTAACACAGTTCCGAAAATTGCGGCTGATGCGGCCATGCCTGACGGAAACAACACCGCAGGTCCGCCTTCGAGTTCCGCGATCGCACTCTCGTAACGCGTCCAGGTGGGATTGTGAAAACGTCCGTATGTGAATTGCGAATCGGCTGGCGCGCCCGCGAGATGATAAGGCGCCGCGAACACCGGCCCAGCCAGAAACGGTTCACCATTTTCAGCGTGCGCCAAACCGGCGCGCACTACTCGTGTTGCATCGTTCATGCGTGCGTTTACTCCGGCGGAAACGGCAGAAGGAGTGCGGGAAGTGAGAGTGTTCCAACAGGTGTTGAATCACCCGTAACGCAGCGACGGTGATAGTCGATTTGCCCAAGATGATAGGTAAGATGCGTGGCGAGATGCATCAGCCAGATATCCGTTGGAATGCGCAAGTTGTTGAGATCCTGCGGATACAGACCTTCCAACGCTCCGGCCGACAGCTCGCTGAGTGTCTTGGTGACAGTAGCAATGGTGATATCGATTTCGCGAATCAGTTCGGCGCGTGACACATTGCGTCGCACAAACTCCACGTCGCGATTTCGCACGTAACCATTTTTCGCGAGCACCGCGCCCAGAAAGTGTTGCAGATTTCCGGCGAGATGCAGCACTAGTGTACCGCCTGTGTTCGTCAATCCAGGCACTGCTTTCCACGGTCCCTTGTCATCCGGATAGTGCTCGATTTCCCGACGCACTCCCTGCAAATCACGCAGAAGAAGGCGGCCGAGATTGTCGCGAAAATCCATTTCCATACTTTTCATCGTCGGGACCCGGAGTATTTCAGGCGAGGGAGGGAGTGGCGCGCGATTGGCCGGCGGGAACTACGTTATTGATCCATTGCACCATCTGCTGCAGTGCGTTTTGTCTTACTGGTTCGCGACTGAGCATGATATCGTGAATTGCACCAGGAATTTCCGTGCGTTTCACGTTCGAGCCCAGTCCGGCGCTGTATTTCCGCATGTCATCAACGTTCAGCACGATGTCGCGCGAGAAATAATTGTCGTTCCAGCTTTCGCCTTCGCGCGACCGATCTGAATGCAGCACCAACACGGGGCACTTGATGGCCAGTCCGCTCTGCAACTTTGCGTGTGCGAGTTTGATGGCGCGTGCCCAACCGAAGTACGTCGGGAATCCGCGAATCGGCTTCCAGCGCAAATCGTAATTCCACTCGCCGCTCTCGGTAGCATGCAACGTGCGGCCGTAGTACGGTGGCAGTCCTTTGCCGTCGGTGAACCAGGGAATGAAACGCCCGAGCGCGACGGCAACGCGCAACTTGAATTGATCCGCCGCCGAAATATCAAATTCGAAAAACGGACTGTTTAAAACCAGCGCGGAAATCTTCTCGCGCCGATCGCCCTGGCTGGCATACAGTGATGCAACAAGTCCGCCCGTCGAATGTCCGTATAACACAACGCTGTCGTGCCCGTCTTCGTTTATCGCAATGTCAATCGCCTGCGTAATTTCGGCGAAATATTGCTCGACGTTGGTGCAATAGTTTGGACGGTTTCGACCGCGCAACGACCGACCGTATCGACGCAATTCAAGCGCGTAGAAATCCATGTCAGCATCGAGTACACCGTTGGCCACATGCTCGTGAAAGAAATAGTCCACGTAGCCGTGCACGTACAAAAACGCACGACGTGATCCGGACGCAGTCGACTTCCGCACAACCGTCGCCACGAGTTCACCATCATCCTCGGCCAGCAACGGAATCAGTGTGATTTCAAACTCCGGCATCACGGAGTCGGTAATCCAGGCTCTCATCTGTCGTGTGATCGTTTGTTCAATCGCCGGCGTTGCATTCGCATCGCTCACGACCAAACGCGTCAATCAGGCCGGCGGAAATTCAGCATCGTCCAGCGGGCGCGCCTCGTCAATCAGCATGATCGGAATACCGTCGTTCACTGCATACACGAGACGGCTCTCGCGACAGATCAGCACTTCGGGCGGTCCTTTGTGATACTCCAGCGGCGCTTTGCTTTTGGGGCACACAAGAATTTCCAGCAGCTCTGGCGATAGGGTCACTGCAAACACTCCGCGTAATACATGATGTCAGGAATCCTTCGGTATGTGCGCAGTTGGCGCCGCGTTCGTGCTTTCCATCCACGGCCCACCAATCAACTTCACACAATATGGAATTGCCGCAAACACTGCCGAGAGACACTCCTCAATCGCGGCGGGTTTGCCTGGCAGGTTTATGATCAGCGTTGAACCGCGCGTGCCCGCGAGTTGGCGCGAAAGAATGGCGGTGGGAACAGTGCGCACGGAGACGGCGCGCATCTGTTCTCCAAATCCGGGCAGCAACCGATCGCACACCGCCATTGTTGCTTCGGGCGTCACATCGCGCGGCGCGGGGCCGGTACCACCCGTCGTGACAATCAGCGAACAGTGCAGCTGATCACACATTTCGCGCATCGTGGCTTCGATTAACGGCTGCTCGTCCGGGATGACGCGATACTCCGCTTTCCATTCGGACGCTACCCAGCGCGTCAGTACATCGCGAATGGCGGCACCTGATTTGTCCTCGTACACGCCAGCGCTGGCGCGATCCGAAACGGTGAGGATGCCAATGGAGATCTGCATGAAACCAAGCTAGCGCTGGGCTTCGCCTTCGCTACCACTTAGCTGGTGCGACCCACCAACACCGCAAGCGGCCAGCGCAATGTGATTTCGGGCGCGGTTCCCCACGCGGCTGCAAGTATTGACTCAAACGCCAGCACCGGATCCACGCCGTCGGCCGCGCGCTTCTTTGACACCGACGACCAAGTGCGCAAGTAACCCAGCAACTGTTGTTGCGTCCACGACGCTGACATGTGTTGCGGCGGAAATTCAATTAGTTCGAAGGGAAACGGCAGCGTCGTGTACGCCTCGTTCACATAGCGGCGTTCCGTCGGCCACCAATCCTTAATGGTCTGCTCGGAGAAGTGATCGATGGCGGCTTCAAGCCTGGCATTGGTGTCTACCCGTACGAGTCCATAACTCCACACGGCAATCACGCCGTTCGGTGCAAGTACACGTTTCACTTCGGCATAAAACCGCTCGAAGTTGAACCAGTGCAGTGCCTGCGCGACGGTGACAACGTCAACGCTTCCTGCTCGCAGCGGGCACGCTTCTGCTGTTGCCGCCGCGCGTGTGAGATTGGCGTGAACAGGCGCGCCCGATATTTGTGCGACACTGGCGTCGGTCGCGAAAACGCGTTTGAAATGCTCCGCCAGCGCGAGTGACGCCTGGCCATTTCCTGCAGCGCAGTCCCACACGAATGCGTTGGCCGATTTTTCGCGACCAACTACTTCAACCAGCGCTTTGAACAATGAGTCCGGATAGTTTGGCCGGAACGCTGAATATCCGCTGGCGACTTTGGAGAAGTGGTCGGGAAACGCGTTCTTATCGGGCACGGCGCATCGACGCGTTAAATGCAGGACACGGATCGTTGGGATTATGCAAACCGATTCCGCTGATTTTCGTTTTTCTCACTTCATGGGAGTCGTGCACGTTTCCGCGCCCTCGGCCTCGGCCGCGCCGTATCGCGTTCGCACAACGTGTGCCGGTTTTCCGTCCGCACTCATGTGCACAATGAACATCGTCGCGTAATTCGCATCGCACAGGTCAGACATCTTCGGTCCACCCAACGCCGTCACAATTGCCGGAATCGTGTTGCTGTGTCCAACCACCAGCACCACTTCGCCTGGATGTTTGCGGACCGCTGCAGCAATCGCTTCAACATGTGAAGCCGTTGTTCCGGCAATCGCAATTTTCTCGCCCGTGATGTTGTGCATTTTCGCCAACACATCACCGGTTTCGACGGTGCGCTTGAATGTCGTTGTGATCACCGATGTAACGCCAGCATCGGCGAGTGCAGTTGCCAATGCTTTTGCGCGCGCTTGTCCGACATCGCTGATCGAAGGATCCGACCCACCAACCGTCGCCTTCTCGGCGTGCCGCACCAGCACCACCATCGCGGGTACACCTTGCGCGACGATTGCATGAACGCCGATCGTGCTCGCCATCAAAACCATCGTCAATTGGCACAGCAATCGTGGTACGCGCATGTGAATCTCCGTTTGTTTGTTGCAATGATGACGTTGCAGGTCGCTGAATTCGATTGCCTGGTTCGGCGACGTGTTGCTTCGCTATTCTGACTGAAGTGCAGGTGACTGAACTGCTCGCTCCATGATGAAATCATCCTGCAGGTCTTCGCCCATCAAAAATTTCGCTTCACCGATCGTTGCAAATCCCCACTTGGTGTAGAATCCGATTGCGCGTGCGTTTTCCTGCCACACTGACAACCACAACGTTTCGGATCCCTGAAGCTCGGCATGCGCGAGTACGATGCCCAGCATCTGTTTCGCAACGCCGGTGCCATGACATTTGCGCGCGACGTAAAAACGACACAACTCCATCGGCGTCGTACTTAACGCAGGCGCGTGTTTGCTTGCGATTCCGTCAGGCAATGGCGCGAGACACACCTGCGCGTAACCGACCCATTCGCCATCAACGACTGCGGCAAACACCCACGACGTCGGATTTGTCAGGACCCGCAACAATTCCGTTGCTGTCAGTGCCGACGCCATATACGCATCAACGTCGGCAGCGCGACAAAGTGGACCGTATGTCTTGTCGAAATTGTCTCTGGCAAATTCGGAAAGGCGGGCGGCTTCCGAAGCTCGAACACGTGCGAACGTAACGTTCATCAACAGCTGATGGAGGGGGCGACGCAAATTCGTCACCGCCAACATGGGCGGCGCACAAGTCGCAGAATTTATGCGCTGTACGCCTTCGCGACTACGTGCCAGTTAACCGCACTCAGCACTGCGTCGAGATAATCCGGACACCGGCCGCATTCGACGCTTCAATACACGCCGCTACCGAACCAAAATCCGTGTCGATTGCTGCAGGCGGGGCGCCGGTTGGTGTATTCGCGCCGCCCGGTGCCAACGCGTGCCACAGGTGCAAGAACAATCGTGGTTCGCGTGTCCGCCACCATTGTTGCGCACCGCATTGCGCGCGACATCTGCCACAGCGCTGAGAGAAGTTAGTAACTCACGCAAAGTTTTTTGCAACGTCGGGCGTGTCTCATGCGCATTGTTGAGATTCGTCACCGATGCTGTATGACGTTTGTCGTGATGAATCGACATTGTCAT
>JBDTTO010000234.1:0-5623 GCA_039930585.1 Gemmatimonadaceae bacterium | reverse complement strand
TCCATCAACGCAAAACCCCCGAACGAATTCGTTCGGGGGTTTTGCGTTGATGGAAATGACACGCGACTGACAGCGGATGCCAGACTAATCGCGATCGAACTGCTGGATTGTTCCCGCGCGGGTTTCGAAGCCGGAGCGTCGCGCGTCTTAGGGAACAGCCGGTTCTGTTTGCGACGCATGTCGCTCCCACCTGAGGTTTACCGAATGCGCAGCCTGTGCAACGCGCCGATTCTCTCGATGCTGTTTGGTGCGAGCGTCCTGAGTGCGCAGGCGACCAGTGTGGTGCGCGAGGTTGCACCGCCCAGTGCCACTTCCACGCATCCGTTCAAGTTTATTTTCACGGTGCGTGAAACGTCGGGTGGACGTGTCATCGTCAATGATGCATTGCGTCATCAGCTCGTGTTGCTTGATGCAAATTTTGCGAATCCGGTGGTGGTGATTGATTCGTCGAATCCTGGCGGGCAATCGTATGGAGATTATCCGTCGCCATTGATCAAGTGGTTGGGCGATTCTTCGCTGCATGCCGATCAGCCATCGCGCGCGCTGCTCGTGCTTGACGGATCGGGCAAGGTAATTCGCACAATGGCGCCGCCCAAACAATCGGACATCGGGCGCTTGTTTGCAGATCAGTCGGGCCTGGACGCGAACGGAAATATTCTGTATCGCGGCTTCAACCAACTCGTGGCGGATACGGCCACGTCGCCTGACGGTGCGTTTGTGCGAAAGTCGCATCCGTCCGATTCAATCGGCCTCGTGCGCGGAAACTTTCAGACGCGTCTGGTTGATACCATTGCGAAGCTCAAGCAGGATGGTTCAACGAAGGCCGTGCAAACCACAACGTTTGCGGGAAAGAAGTTTCTGCATGTCACGCTCAATCCGCTGGTGAGTATCGATGAATGGGCCGTACTGTCAGATGGTACGGTGGCTGTTGTGCGCGGGCAGGATTATCACGTGGACTTTACGTTCGCAGATGGCACAAAAAAGTCGTCCGGTAAACTGCCGTTTGACTGGAAACGTTTGACGGATGATGACAAGCAGCACCTCATTGATTCATCGCGAAAGATCATTGAGAAAATTCGCGATCAAGCCGCAGACGACGGTGGAATAACCGCAGGCAATGATGCGGTCGTGCTGTATCTGCGGACATCAACGACACCCAATCCACGCGGCACACCAAGTGGCGCGACAGCCAATTTTACCAAATCGATTGAGCCAACTGTCACGTACGATTACGCGCCGCTGTCGGAAATTGCGGACTACTATCCGCCAATTCGCGTGGGCGCCACCAAGACCGACGAAGAGGGAAATTTGTGGTTGTTGCCGACAACGTCCGCGCAGTCGAAGCGCGGTGAATTGGTGTACGACGTCGTGAATCCCAGGGGCACGCCGTTCTATCGGGTGCGTTTGCCGGTTGGGCGCTCCATTGCGGGATTTGGCCGGAACGGCGTAGTGTATCTCATGCACCGCGAAGGTGATGTGTGGCGCCTGGAGCGCACGCGTGTCACGACCACGGTGAGCGCAAAAGACTGAGCAACGCGCACGTTACTGGCGTCACTGGCACTCGGCCCATCCGGCGCGAACGTATTGGATTGGGCAGCGTGCGCTGGAACATTCGTTTTCCGGTGGCGACAGGTGCGGAAGCCGGTGCGCGTGCCGTTTGGGATTACGTCAATGGTGCGAAGCCAGTGATCAATGAAGCCGCCAGGCTGAGGCGATTTCGCATTGCGCGCGTGGCGGGGATTGTTATTGGATTGATTTCACTGCCAATGCTGGTGTTTGGATTAAACAATCGCGGCAATACGGAGCCGGGAATGTGTTGGCGCCACTTGCAAAACTACACTGACACTCAGCTGACGGTCATTCTAAGATTGAATGCATTCCACACTGACGAGGTACTGTGGCGGGCAAGCGAAGCGATGACAAGCCAGGAAATCTGAAATCCATTTCAACGCCGACCGGCATCGCGCCGGTCAGAGTGCGCGTGCAGTCGTATGGCACCTGCACCGTGGATGTGGCCGGAGTTCGTCTCGGAAGGAACGCGGACGTCGTCATCGCGCTGTTACTGCTCCTGAGCCATTCGCCTGGCATGCAGATGCCTCGCGACACTGTGTTGGAGCTTCTATGGCCGACGTCGCCCGAAAAGCATCAGCGGGGAAACCTTCGGCAGGCGCTGTACAAGCTTCGGCAAATGGGCATTCAAGCGGCTATGCACGGCGATCAGGTTGAGCTCGATGCCTCGCAACTGGAGCCAACGTTTTCGATTCGGCGAGACTCGGCGAGTTTCGAAGCGCAGGTCGTTCAGGGCCATGAACCACTTGGTCCATTCCTCGCCGGTTATGACACCGCGTCCAATGAACCATTTGCGGATTGGGTTGAGAACGAGCGCGAGCGCGCCAACGGTGATGCGCGACGCGTGCTCTCGACCGCGCTGCACGCCCGACGCGTCGAAGCCGATTGGGTGGCGGCAGAACCGTTGGCGCGATGGTTGTTGCAGTTTGATCCGCTCAATGAAGCGGCGACACTCGTGATGTCAGAATGTCTGATGATGGCGGGCGCCAAGTACGAAGCGATTCGGTTGCTGGATCGCTACATGAGTGAACTCGGTGCTGGCGCCGCAGACTTGCGAATTCCGGCTGCGACACTGCGCCGTCGAATCGCGGCACCAGCTGTTCGTCGCATCAGCTTTGCGCCAACGGAACGGCACTTTGTCGGGCGCGAAAGTGTGATGGCCGAACTCACGTTGTGTATGCGCCGAGCGCGTTATCACGACGGCACGGCGACGTTGTTGCATGGCGCAGCCGGAATGGGAAAAACGCGCGTGCTGAATGAATTGACAAAGGTTGCTGTCATTGAAGGCATTCGCGATGTACGCGGTGGTTGCCGCGAGACGGATGTCAATCGACCGCTCTCGGTATTTCTGGATCTCGTGCCTGATTTGCTGCAGATGCCCGGCGCATTGGGATGTTCGCCGGAGAGTTTACAAGCGCTCCGCCGTTTCGTGAACGACGACAGTGTCGAAGCCGATCGTGCGAAACCTGGACAACCGCCCGTCATGCCACTCGCTGCCGGTTTGCGGCGATCCATTGTTGAGCTGATCGCGGCAGTCGCAAGCGAAAAACCGATGTTGTTGGTTTTCGAAGACGCGCATTGGCTGGACGCCGCATCGTGGGAAGTCATCGTTGATTTGGTGGATCGCATTGCGCAGAATCGCGTGTGTTTGATCCTGACATCGCGGTTGCCGCATGCGCGTCCAATTGCGCCGGAGAGGTTGCCGGTGGAACTCGCGATCAAGGCATTGCCACCGCTGCCGTTTGAGAGTCGTGTGGAGCTCGCGAATGCGATCGCAACGGATCTTTCCGCGTCGATGGATGAAGAGCTGGGAGAATGGTTTGCACATTCGAGCGAAGGTGTGCCGCTCTTTCTGCGATCATTGGTCAATCACTGGATAGAAACCGGTGACGCCGGTGGCATTCCACCAACGCTGCTTGGTGTCATTGGACAGCGCGTGCAGAATTTGTCACCCGATGCGTTGCATGTATTGCAAACCGTAACGTTGCTGGCGCGACATGCGGATCTGTCGATGATCGAAGCCGTGTTGCAACTCCCGTACTTTCGCGTTGTTGGTGCGATCGACGATTTGCATAAAGCGGGCGCATTCGATTCGGACACTGACGGCGTCATCGTGTCTCACGAACTGATCGGTCGCATGGCGGTGGATAGCCTTGGCAGAAATGCGAGGCGTTCGTTGCACAAGCGCATCGCCGACATCATGCTCGAACGCGAGTTGTCGGTGGGGCTGCAACCAGTGCTGTGTCGTGACCGACTGGGGCATGTGCTGATGTCGGGGGACAGGCACGCGTTTCTGGATGCGTCGATTGCGGCGGTGCGGCAGCTGCTCATTGCCGGTAACTCTTATGAAGCGCTCGGCGTCTCCGATACTGCGCTTGAACACGCGGGTGAGGAATCGACACGAAAAATTGTCTTGGCACTGCAAGCGGAGTCGCTGTATCTCTGCGGAGAATATTCAAAGTTATTAGGCCATCCCCTGTCGCCCTCATCGGTTGGCTACGGTCTCGCACATTGGGAACACGAAGAACCCGAGTCGTTCCTTCGATGGATCGACTCAGCCTTTCATGCGGATAAGGGATCGAACGCCGAAGAGCTCGCGGCCGCGGCTGCGCTCGTAGCCGAATCGGTTCGGTACTCGAGCGCCATCCGTTTTCGAGCTGCGACTCTATCCCTGCGCATCGCCGCGAACGCTTGCGACGATGACTCTGCTTCGCGTGCACTTGTAGTCGGCCAGTTGCTTCATGAATCGATTCCCGACGGCAAAGACAAGCTGAACGAAATAGAAATGCTTTACCACACCAGTTTTGGCGACTGGCGGCAAGCGCTTCGAGCCGCTGAGCAACTCCTGGTAGTCGCGCAGCGCATACACAGTATTACGGAGAGGCTTCAACTTCAGGTAAAGATTGCTTACGCCCTAAGAAATTGCGGCCAACTAGAGAGAGCGATCGCGCTGCTGAAGAAGATTCATACCGAGTCGACAGCAGAGGGTGTTGGACCGACGTTCTATTTCGCAGCTTGGCGGCTTTCGAATCATTATCTGGACATGGGCGACATCAAATCTTCAGAGAGCTGGTATGTTGAATTCGAACGACTCGCACCGATTGATCGAGAACCGTTGGCAGCGATGCTTTATCACACACAAGGGATGCGGATTGCACTTGCGCGCTCAGATTTGTCGAATGCCAAGCGCCACCAGATTGCCGCGAAAGCTAGCCTGCCGGAGCAAGGTCATCTAATTCGACACAGTGCATCGTTGGGCTGTTCACTCGCCATCGCGCGGCTCGAAAGTATGCGAGACAATATCGAGATCCTTATTGGCGTCGCGTTGCCGGTATATCAGCAGTCTCGGAATCGCTTGGGACAGGCATTCTTTGCAGCCGAGCTCGCACTCTGTCTCGCTGCGTGCGAGAAAGCAGATGAGGGTCGGAGGCTTTTGCAAGAATACGTTACTGTGCATCGTCGGGAGCCTCACCCGTTCCCCGCCTTTCTAATCGATGCGGCGAGTCGGCTTAATGTGCTCCTGGAATAAGCCCTAAATTCGAATACTCAGAAGTTAGGCGACAGCAGGCGTACGATTCTTTCTGCGCACTCGATCAAAGATCTGAGTTAGCGAGGGCACCTTACCAGAGTCAGACTTATCGAAGATTCGCGCAAACTGAATCGAGTCGATCAGCGCATCGCAAATATTCGGGTCAAACTGAGTTCCGCGATGCTTTAGCAGTTCGGCGCGCACTTCGGATTCACCGAGCGCTTTCCGGTAGGGCCTGTCCGTTGTCATCGCGTCGATGGTGTCAGCGAACATGATGATGCGAGATCCAAGCGGAATAGCTTGCCCAGCAAGCTGGTCCGGATAGCCGGTTCCATCCCAATTTTCATGATGGTGCCTAACAATTGGCACAATGTCTTTCAACTGATAAGCGCGTGACACCAAGTCAGCACTCTTAATCGGATGAAGCTCCATGATGGCGCGCTCCTCCGGAGTAAGGCGGCCCGGCTTCTGAAGAATCGGTACAAAAATGCCGTCGATTTTTCCGACGTCGTGCAATAGTGCTGC
>JBDTTO010000233.1:0-5632 GCA_039930585.1 Gemmatimonadaceae bacterium | reverse complement strand
TTCGACGAATGGCGAGATCGACGCCACGCAACGCGCGCACAATTTCACCGCCCATGTCGTACTGGCGCTGCAGGTTGCGCGTTACGATGACCCAGTCTTTGGTGGGCGCAGTGCCTGGTGCGTTAACAACCGCACGACGCTCACCAGTGGTGCTCAGGCCAATTTCATCGAGGGTATCGGTCACGATTTTTTTCCTGGAGTAGGCTTCTTTACTTCGGGCTTTGTTTCCTTCACCAACGTACCATCCTTGAGCTCACGGATGGCATCGTAGGTGCCGGCCACAATGCGGTCGCCCAGCTTGAGCCCACTAATTACTTCAAAGTGGCGCTCGCCGGTAATACCCACCTTTACGGGAACGAAGGTCACTTTGTTGTCCGCACCGACTACAAACACGCCCTCAACGTCCCGTTTGGCCAGCTGCTTCTGCGGCGCGCCGTTCTTGCTGATGGCCTGGGCCGTGTCACCGTTCTGGAGCTTCTCGTTTTCACGAAGCGTCAGCGCAATGATCGGAATCGAAAGCTTCTGCATCACCGCATCCGTGACAATGCGGGCCGTGGCCGAGAAGTCCGGACGGGTCTCCTTGGGCGGGTTGATGAGCTGGACTTTTACTTCGTAGTCGACGGCCTGATCGGTCGTCGTGGTCGTGCTGGCACCCTTCGTCGAGCTATTCGAAATTTCGACGACGCGCCCCACAAAGTTGGTGTCCGGGAAGGCGTCAATCTGGATAACGGCTGAGTCGCCAACGGAAATGCGCGCGACTTCAGTTTCGTCAACCTTGACTTTCGTTTCCAGAACGCTCATGTCGCTGATCGTGAGCAGTGTCGCGGCGTCCTTGTTGAGCGTGCCCTGAATCGCAACTTCGCCTTCCTGCACGACAAGACGTGTAACCTTGCCGCTCATTGGCGCCGTGATCGTTGTGCGGCTGAGCGCCTGTTTGGCGTCACGCACACCGGCCGACGACTGGTCGACGCTGGAGTTTGCCGCGTCGAGCTGAGTTTCACCAACCTCCACCTGCGTCTTGAGCTGCTCGAGCTGCTCGGCGGTGACTCCGAGCGGTGAAGTTTTTTGTAGCGCGATCTGACGCTCGTAGTTGCTCTTGGCCTGTAACATGTTTGCTCTGCTCTGCGCGGCCTGAGCCTTGGCTGTCGCCAGCTGGGCTTCGGCGCGCTGCAATGCAGCAGTTGGCTGTTCTGGGTCAATCTGCAAAAGGAACTGACCCCTCTGCACGATATCGCCTTCTTTCACAGCCAATCGAATGATCTTGCCGGTGACGTCAGCGCTGACGTTGACCTTGGTGCGCGGCTGAATCTGTCCGCTCGCGACGACCGTGGCGACGAGATCACGCTTTTCCGTGGCCTCGATGCGCACTTCCACCGGTTTCGAATTCTTTTTCTGCTGATTGACGTAAGCCAGGCCGCCAATGCCAGCGATGATAATGACGGGAAGGCCGAACTTCACAAACTTGTTCATGACTGTGAGCCTGTATTAGCGAAGAGGGCGGCCAACGGCAGCTTCAAGCTGCGCGAATGCCCGTTGAAATTCATAGACCGCGGCGATGCGGTCGGACTCGGCCTGTTCCAGCGAGCTGCGCGCTGTGATCAGATCGACCAAACTGATGCTGCCGACCTGGTAACGCTGTGTTGCCAACTGCAGTGCGAGACTGGCCGTGCGCGCGTTCAGTTCCTGCTGCGCGACCGTCTGCTTTGACGTCTGCAACGTCATGTACGCCACCGTGATGTCTGCGCCGAGCTGAATTTCCTGCTGACGAACGGTGTTGGCTGCATTATTGCGCGCGATAGTCGCGTTTTGTACGCCTGCTTCACGCTGAAATCCGTTAAAGATTGGCAGCGACAACGACAGATTGAACCCGAGCGGATTGCGCGTAAAGCCGAAAGGGAATCCACTTTGCGAATCGCGAATCCGTGCTTCCGTGGCAGCATTGAATTCGTACTTGGCCTGGCAACCGGCGTACGAATTTGGCTGACCAAGCTGCTGATAGACGCCCTCGGTGCGCTGGCACGCGGCAATGCTGAGCGGCGCGTTGGCCATCGCCTGGTCAAGCAGCAACTGTGTGTCCGTGAAGCGCTGCGCGAATCCGCCGATCGACGTGCTGATTCCGAAACTGGGGAGATACTGGCGACGGGCCGACGTGACCCGATAATTCGACTGACGCTCGCGCGCGCGGTTGCTCTCCAGCGTGGGGTTGGATGATTTCGCGTTGGTGAGAATCTGATCAAGCGTCAGCGAAGGCAAGTCCATCGCAGTCAGCTCTTGCAGAGTGGTGGACAGGACCGGCTGCACGCCCATCTGCTGAAAGAGGCGAATCTTGTCGATGTCCACCTGATTGTGCGCCTTGAGGGCGGCAACGCGTTGACGTCCGTTCGCGACTTCCGCCTGCTGGACGTCCAACTGAATGCCGGTGCCAACCTGCAACTTGGCTTTTGCCAATTCGAGCTGCGACGCCGAACTCACGAGCAACGTGTCCTGCAACCTGGCGCTGGCTTGTGATTGCAGCACGGCGATGTACTGGTTGGTGACGTTGATGCGCAGGGTCTGTTCGTCGCGAGCGACATCAGCATCTGCAATATCACGTTCGACGAGCGTCGCTTTGCGATCGCTGAATTGCGACGCGGAGAGTCCGAAGTTGGCACTGATGTTGCCGCTGGACGACAGCGTACCATTGGCGGCACCCTGCGTGGTTCCGTTCAGCAGTGATTGGCCACCGGCACGATAGCCCCCGCCAAGCGACGAGCTCACGCTGGGCAGAAATGCTCCGTTGGCAGTGCGTGCCAGCACGGACGCAGACTTTCGGGCATTGAGTGACGTCTGATAGCCAGGATTGCTTTTCTTGGCGATGCCGACGGCGTCGGCCAGAGAAAGCGAGCTACCGATGGCTGGTGCAGGTGCAGGCGTTTGCGCGCTGGCTGCCAAAGGCGCCACCGAGCCAACTACACAGGAAACAGCGACTGAAAGTGCGAAAAATCGCATGGGATGGTTGCGAAAGTGGGTGAGACAAGCGGGCCGTACGGTGTGTCGGAGCGCACGGTTTCAAGGTTGGAACATTTGCGAACTACTTCGGTAGGGCGTCTCTTGTGACCTCAATAGACCGGGATGGAACGACGATCCGTAACAGCCGTCCTTCGGCGTCGCTCCAAAGGGTGCGAGCAAGTCCGGTGCCATCCATCAACTTCCACCGAAATGCTGGTCGCGAGGCTCCCGCAATCAGGACTGAGTCGGTGCGCGCTTCGAGCACAAGTTGCAACTGACGCTGAGTGTTTTCGAGCAGCGACAGCGCAGTCAATTCGACGGTTTTTCCGACTTCCGGCAGTCGGCCGCGCAAGACAAAAGCAAGTTGATGATAAAAATCGGCCTCGAGCACGATCATACCGGGAATCAGCGGATATTCACGCGCCGACTCTCCGTTGTCGCGCAACGTCTGCGTTGCAAAGCGTCCGCCAGCGCGTTGACCGCCGGCGCGCACCGTCACTCGCGTTCCCTCGCGAATCTGCAGCGAATAGTGAATGGGACTGCCCAGCGAATCGGTAATGAGCTGCACTGCCACGCGGCGTTCCCCAGCGACGGATTCGGAGCGCAACTCAAACGCGCTGCCATCCGGTGCCGGGGCTTTGCGCAGCGAAAACTGCTCACGCCCAACGCGATGCCCCTGCTGCTGAATACTGAAACTCCCGGCATCAACACGGTCGGCCTGGGCAAGCATTACCCGCGGCCCGACGCACACTCCTCCAATGGCGAGTGCCGCCGCAGACGCGCGCCGGCACACGGCTCGACGCGAAACGCGCCACGATTTGGGTGCTGCGTAATTGCAAAAGATGGCGGCAGGATTGAACGCGCGGCGAAAGGGCATAGCCGTGAATCATAGTGCGTTGAAGCCGTCGTTGTCGGGCACAGAACTGTTCGGGAATTGAGCACGCATTCGTCGGGATGCGCACCGCGGGTCATATTGCGCCCGTGATGCACAACCGAACAGCGAATCCCAATATCGAACAGTCACTGACGCACGGCGCCACCCAACGCGGCTGGCCGAGGACCTGGCTGTTGCTTGCCGTTCTTGCTGTCTGCGCGATGGCGGCCTGGCAGCGAACGCCCGGTTGGCCAATGCTGATCATTGCCTTGGCTGCAACCGGCGGAATGGTGTTCGTTTTGCCAACGGTGCGCTCGCCTAAAATCTGGGCTGTTGGGGCCATAGCGACGCTGTTCGTAACGACGGGTATTGGATTGCAGGAGACGTACACAATCAACGCACTCAAGCGAGACAGTGTGCGTTGGCTCGAACAGGATCGCATCGAGCGCTCGACACTCATCGCCATTCGGGTGAGTGAACTGCAGCAGGTGCTTACCGAGACTGCGCAATCGACCGTAGACCGCGCATCGAAGAATCGGGGTGTTGCGCAATCACTCGTTCTGCCGGCAACGGGCCGTACTGAAGCGGCGGTCGTGCTGTTTGAAAACGGTCGGATGACTGCGCACGTGGGACAGAGCCGCGTGCCTTTGGATACCGGCCCGGCCGGATTGTCCTTGGTCAAGACACCGTTCTATTCGGCGATGGTCGCACGCGCCCGATCGGACGATGGCAGGTACCATTCGGCCAGCGTAGTGCTGCTTGCGTCAGCACCTCCAACCAATCGTTTCACACGATCGCTGGTTCAGGAACTCGCTGGTCCGCGAGAACAAAGCGTTGAGATATTGCCGCCGGAGTCGGGCGGCGTGTCGCTTGATTCGGCTGCACGCCTGGTGCGATGGGGAACTGGTGCGTTCGCGCGCATTGTCGCGGCGCCGCGGTCCCTGGGCGAAGCACTTGCAACCGAATACGAACGCGCTCGCGTTCGCACCAGTCTACCGCTTGCCGCTGCTGCGTTTCTGATGCTCGTTACCGGTTGGCGCCGACCGGCGCGCACCAGAGAACGACTGTCGATTGTGTTGGCGTTGCTGGCGGTGGTCGCAATTGTGCCGCTTGGATTGTTGTCGAATCGGTCGGGCATTTTTGACGCGTCAAATTATTTCACGCCGATGGGGCTGCGATTTACTGCAAACGCAGCGGCGCTGATTATGACGGCGTCGCTGGTGTTAAGCGGCCTGTTTCTGGTGCTGCGTTCACCAAAACTCTGGTATTCACGTCGCGTTGCGGTCCTGATCGTGATTGTGCTGGCGGGCACGGGCCCGTTTGTGCTGCGCGATCTCGCGCGCGGAATCGCGATGTCGGCCGGCGGTGCATCAACGAAACTGTGGATCGCCTGGCAACTCGCGATTGCACTTGCCGGAGCTTCTGTGCTTGTCGCGGGTGCCAGCGCGGGGCAGGTGGCAATCGGAACACGGCGCGGTTTACCCTGGTGGTTGTCGCCGTTCGTTGCAGGTGTCGCGGCGATTTTGGCGTTGCCATTCTGGAATGCATCGGGTGGCTGGCCTGCGTGGTACCCAGCGCCGTGGATTCTTGCAATCGCCTTCCTGGCATTCGTTCGTCGGAGCCCGCAGCTGGTTGTTGCAGCCGCGATTGTTGCCGGATGCGGGGCCGTCACGCTCACGTGGGGGCAAACCGTGCGCGCGCGAATGAATCTCGCGACGTACAACATCTCGCGATTGTCCACGAGAGATCCGGATGCAGAGCAGCTGCTGG
>JBDTTO010000232.1:0-5634 GCA_039930585.1 Gemmatimonadaceae bacterium | reverse complement strand
TATGTCCGTTCGCACGGTTTCGCAGAAACTGCGTTCAATTCGCTATAGTGGAAGATGCGAAACCTGACCGGAGAATTTCCGACGCCGGACGCGCCACCACGCCTCGCCGACGAAAGCGCGTGGTACACCGAACACACCGCGCTCCTCATCAGCACCGTCAAGTGGGCGTTTCTTGGCGCCGGAGCCGGACTGTGCGTCGGTTATGGCACCCGCGTCTTCCTCTGGGCAATCTCGCACGCGTCCACACCCGTCCAATGGATCACGCGCGGCGCCTTTCCCGCGTTCTGGTTGCTCCCACTCGCACTGCCGCTCTGCGTGTGGCTGATTCGCACGTTTGCGCCCGATGCCCGCGGACACGGCACCGAAGCAGTCATTGCAGCCGTGCACCGGTCGTCGGGGCGAATCAACTGGCGCATTGCACCGGTCAAACTTTTCGCGACCGTACTAACGCTCGCATTCGGCGGATCAGTCGGCAAAGAAGGTCCCGCTGCCCAAATTGGCGCATCGCTCACCAGTTTGTTTGCGGATATTCTGAAGCTCAATGATCCCGATCGCAGACGGTTGGTTATCTGCGGCATCAGCGCCGGATTTGCTGCGGTCTTTGGCACGCCTGTGAGCGGCGCACTCTTCGGCATCGAAGTGTTGTATCTGGGCCGCATCGACTACACGGTCATTTTTCCGGCGCTGGTTTCCGGAATAGTGGCGCATCTTGTGTGCGGTGTGAAAGCACCATTTCCTGTGCTGCAGGATGCGTTCAGCAACATCGGTCAATGGCGCGTGATTGCCACCTCGCTTGGTTCCGGTTTGATTTTCGGACTTGTCGCGTTGATGCTGATTGAATTCATGCGGGCGCTCGATCGTGCCGTGAAGCGCCTCGAAACAAAGCCGTTCATTATTGCGGCCGTTGGCGGTTGTGTGCTTGTCGCACTCTACCAACTGACCGGAGCGCAATACTCCGGCCTCGGCACAGACACGATTGACGGTGTGCTTACCGGCACGATGACGGTGAGTGCCGCTGCATTTCTGATCAAGATGTTCGCCACGGGAGTCACGCTCGAAACAGGTGGAAGTGGCGGAATTCTCACACCGATATTTTTTATCGGCGTTACTGCGGGCGCTGCAATCGCGCCGCTGTTCGGGCTGGCGCCGCCTTTACTGGCCGCATTTGGATTTGTGTCCGTGTTGGCGGCCGCCGCCAATACTCCACTCGCCGCGGCAGTGATGGCAATTGAAGTATTGCCGGCCCATGAAGGCGTTTATGCAGCGCTCGCTGCCGCAACGGCATTCCTGATGGTCGGCCACCGGAGCGTGTACGCCAGTCAGAAACTGGGCTTCTCCAAATCCGCAGCGCTCGACGTTCCGCTGGGCGGCGACATCGGCGACGTGGATGCCAGCACTTTTCGAGTGCGCGAGGGTACGCTGACCGAACGTGTGCACCGCTTCGGTAAAACCCGCGACCGATCTCCGGATGACAGCTCGACATAACAACTCGTGATTCCATTCATCGCGCTGCTGGTGGCTGCCGCAGTTGCGTTGTTTCTGTCACTCAGCCGGTTTGCCCGCTCCGAGCCGTGGCGCGCGACGGTAACTCCACTGGCCTCAATCATCGGCTCCGGATTTCTCATCTGCGGGCCGTTGTTGGCGCGCGAGTTTGGCTCCGCTGCCCTCCTCGCAATGGCTGCGCTGTTGCTGCTGGCCTACGCGGTAGGATCGGTCGTGCGTTTCAACATCGTTCATGTTGAGAATCACGCTGCCACGCTCAAGTTTCACGACGCGTTTGCCTGGGCCATGCGCGCGACCCAGGGCATGCTGTCAATCGCCTACGCCGTGTCCGTTGCGTACTACCTCAAGCTGTTGGCCGAATTTGTACTGAAGGCCGCACACATCGCCGAATCGTCGCGCCCGTTCTATTCGAGCGTGCTTGTTACGGTCATAATTGTCGCGCTGACCGCACTAACGTTTTCGGGCAGTATCAAGAAAATTGAACACGCTGCGCATGCGAGCGTGTCAATCAAGCTCGCATTGATTGCTGGATTGCTTGCCAGTCTGGCCTGGTCATGGGCCACAAGCACGGTGTCGTCGATCCCGGCTCCCGACGCTCGTTTTTCATGGCGCAGCATTACCATGCTGCTCGGACTCCTGATCACCGTACAAGGCTTCGAAACTTCGCGTTACATGGGTGATTCGTACGATCAGGCAACGCGGGTTCGCACGATGCGGTATGCCCAGTGGTTGTCATCCGCGATCTACGTGACCTTTCTCGCGCTGCTGACACCGGTGCTGGGCCGGGCCGCCGAGAGTGAAGGAGTGGCCGGAATTCTTGATATCATGACGTTTATTGCGCCCCTGCTCGGAATTTTTGTCCTTGGCGCCGCACTTACGAGTCAATTGAGTGCCGCCATCGCAGACTCTATTGGTGCCGGCGGACTGATGGTCGAAGTATCGAGGCGCAGACTCACCGTCCGTACGGCATTCATGACGGCCAGCGCGTTATCCATTGCAGTCGTGTGGCTGACCGATCCGTTCCAGGTCATCGCGTTGTCATCGCGCGCCTTCGCAGCTTTTTACGCGATGCAGGCCGTGTTGGCGCTCTGGGTCGCGAGACGGACTGGAGCAGCAGGACTCGCCCGACAGGCGAGCTTCGTTGTCATCGGAATCGTGTGCGTCATTGCCGTCCTCGTTGGTGCGCCAGCCGAGTCCTGACATCAGATTTGTTGGACACGCATCGTCCCGCTGCGCACAGCTACCCGAGTTTCGCAACAATGAATCACTCCGCCCAAGCACTCAGTCCGTTTGACGCTGCCGCAATTCTCATCGTCCTTGCAGCGGCACTCGGCTATCTCAATCATCGACTGTTCAAGTTACCCGCGTCGGTTGGGTTAACCGTCATGGGTGCAATCGCATCACTCATTGTGATTGCCGTCGATCGCATCATGCCGACGAGTCACTTGTCGGAACTGGTTGTTGCGTTTTTGGCGTCCATCGATTTTCACACCACGTTGATGGACGGGATGTTGTCCTTTCTGCTGTTTGCCGGCGCGTTGCATGTGGACTGGGCCGAAATGAAACGTGCGCGGATTGCGATTCTGGTGCTGTCGACGATAGGCGTCATTCTTTCAACCGCCATTGTTGGCGTAGGATTTTGGGCAATCAGTGCCATGCTTGGACTTTCTGTACCGCTGCTGTGGTGCATGGTGTTTGGTGCGCTCATCAGCCCCACAGATCCGGTCGCAGTGATGGCGGTGTTACAACGCGCAGCAGTTCCGCCAACGCTTCGCGCGGTTGTCGCTGGCGAAAGTTTGTTCAATGACGGCGTTGGTGTTGTTGTGTTCGCGATTCTTCTTGGATCGGCGATGGGAACCGAAGCGTTTTCCGCTGGGCACGCGTCGATGGTATTTCTGCAGGAGGCCGGCGGTGGCGTCGTGCTCGGCCTGGTTGTCGGATGGATCGCGTTTCGCGCCATGCGCAGCATCGACGAATATACGGTGGAGGTGTTGATCAGCCTCGCGGTTGTGATGGGAGGCTACAGTCTCGCGCACTTCATTCACGTAAGCGGACCCGTCGCGATGGCGGTTGCCGGACTCATTATCGGAAATCACGGCGTTGCACATGCCATGAGCGATGTCACGCGCGATTATCTGATCAAATTCTGGGCGCTCATCGATGAAATTCTGAACGCCGTTTTGTTTTTGCTGATCGGTCTCGAAGTCATTTCCATCGCACCCGAAGTGCGCGTGCTGACCCTTGGTGTGTTGTGCGTGTTCCTGGTCGTGCTCGCGCGGTTCGTTTCTGTCGTGCTGCCGCTTATGGCAATGAAACCAATTCTGTCGCTCGGTGCGCTTGGCACGCCAACGTTGGTGTGGGGCGGATTGCGTGGCGGCATTTCGATTGCGCTCGCACTTTCGTTGCCGGAGAGTCCGGTTCGCACCACGATTCTTGCGGCGACTTACGTCGTAGTGATGTTCGCAGTGATCGTGCAGGGCGGCACCGTCGGGTTGCTGATCAAGCGATTGTCGGCGAGCGTACCCGCCAGTGGAGAACATCATGTCGGAAGCTGACGCGAAAGTCATCTCGTGGCTGATGTATCTGCAGCGAACGCGGCAGCGGTTCGCGCATCTGGTGGCGCTACCTGATTTTTCGGAGGCCGAATCATCAGCGCTGCGCAAGACAGTTCGCGAGGAAGGCTCGCTGACCAGCGGCTATGTGTTGATGTGTGCGCTGGCAGCCGGCATTGCGACGCTGGGACTGCTCCAGTCATCGGTGGCTGTGGTAATCGGCGCCATGCTCGTGTCGCCGCTCATGAGCCCCATTGCCGCACTCGGCTTTGGATTTGCATCGCTCGACGGTCATCGCATCAAGGACGCGGTGCGCGTCGTGATAATTGGCGCCGTCATTGGCATTGTAACCGGCATGGTGTTGACCTGGATCAGTCCCATTCGCAATGCGACGCCGGAAATCATTGGACGTACACAGCCAACATTGCTGGACCTGGCGATTGCGCTTCTCTCGGGAATTGCCGGGGGTTACGCCACGGTACGACAAAAAGGCGGCACCGCCATTGGCGTCGCCATTGCAACTGCGCTCATGCCGCCGCTTGCGACAATCGGGTACAGCATTGGCGTAGCCAACTGGGAATTTGCGGGTGGCGCGTTGTTGTTGTTTCTGACCAATCTTGCGGCAATCGCATTTTCTTTCGCACTGATTGCCCGATTAAGCGGCGTGGCGCGCCCGTTGTCCCACGTTGAGCTCACGCCTCAATACGTCGCGGCGGGAGTTGCCGTGTTTATCCTCCTTGCGTTTCCGTTGGGCACCACGCTGGTACGAGTCTCGCGTGAAACGCGTGCGCGCGCAGCCACACGTTCGCTGCTCGCGAGTGAATTGCACGTTGCTTCCGGAAAGATCGCGCAACTCGAGGTGAAATGGCCGCTGCTTGGCAAGCTGTCCATCGACGCGGTGGTGATTGAGCCGAACTTTCTCGCCAATGCGGAACAGACTATTGCTCAACGGTTGCAACAATCGATGGGCGTGACACCCAACATCAATTTGCAACAGATTGTTGCCAGCGATAACGGAGAACAAACCCGGGCGATGATCGATGCTGCGCTCGAACGAAACGCTGCGGGTGTGTCACGTGATGTTCCGCCCTATGAGCAGATTAGAAGCAAAATAGGACTGCCGGTGCAATCAGTTTGGGTGGATCGCGGCGCGCGGGTTGTGCACGTCATTCCCGCTGACGCTCCCAACTGGACGCTGGATGACTATCGTGGCATCGAGACGTCGGCCAACGTGAATGCGGGCGATTGGAAAATTCGCATCGTGCCGCCAACCGGACGCGCGTTGTCGATTCCGTTTGGCAACACAGACGTGACGTTGGACAGCACGAATGCGGGAACGCGAGCAGTTGCGTTGTGGGCGCTTAAGCGCTGGGGCATCTCCACTGTGGTGCTCGAGACATCAGCGCGCGCGCGCGACGCCGAGTCTGCAAATCGCGCGCAACAGCGGCTTCAGGCAATCGCGACGTGGCTTGCTTCCGAAAAAATTATTGCAAAGTCAAACGTGCCTTTAACACGCGCGGTCGCCAGCAACAGCGTTGACATTGATGTCTTTCCCCCAAGCCCATCACAGCTGCGGGTA
>JBDTTO010000231.1:0-5637 GCA_039930585.1 Gemmatimonadaceae bacterium | reverse complement strand
CGTTGATCCAGTCCTTCATGAGAAACTCAAACTGATCGCGCAAGTTGCCGCAGATGAACAGGCCGAGTAGTCCGCGTTCAATGCCGTCGCGCGGATTTGTTGGATTGAATGGCGCACCATAGGGCAATCCGCGACGCATGATGCGATGCGTTTCACCTCCGCTGCCGGCGACGTCACCACGGCGAGGATTGGTGCGACGAATGTGCGAACCCATTGGACAACGTGTGCCCTTGGGATCGTCTTCGTGATCGAACTGATTCCATTGATGAATTGGCACGCTGGACTGCTGCGCTGACTCAGGCGCGAGCGACAATGGCACACCACTTCGCCAGCGACCAATCAGCTTTGCGGCAATCAATTCAGGAT
This sequence comes from Gemmatimonadaceae bacterium, assembly GCA_039930585.1. GTDB lineage: Bacteria > Gemmatimonadota > Gemmatimonadetes > Gemmatimonadales > Gemmatimonadaceae > Gemmatimonas. The sequence goes on along the minus strand of JBDTTO010000231.1, from coordinate 5,271 downwards.
CGTGGCCGGTTTTATCGGCAGACTCGTTCAAGAAATCTTCGAAGCCCGCGCAATCCTGTTCGAGAATTCGAAGCGCCGCAAAGCTGCCGTTATTACCAAGTACGTCAGGCGATGGTTTCGGATAGTGATGTCGCGCATGACCACTTTCAAAACCCAATACGAATGCGCCGGGTGGCACGAAGTCCATTGGATCAGCAAACTCAGGACTCGTGGCGGTGTCTGAACGCTGCGCCGGAACACCATCCACGCGCGGTTGTGAAATGCCGTCAACAAAACCAAAGTGCGCGCGATGATCGGCGGGCAGGTAACCATCGCGACTGAAAACTTCAGTCACAGCGCCGTTCCATTCGTCGTGAAGTTTGGCAGATACCGATTCAAGAACGTCCGCCGAACGTGCATTCAACCAGATCAAAATGTGGATCTGATTTGAGTTGAATGCAGGAATCCAGTTGCTCGGATCGTTGCAACCACTATCCCCAACAAACGCTGCGCGACCAAGCGCTCCCGCCAGAAACTCCGGTGGAAATGACTGCATGGTTTGGTCTTCAACACCAAGCGCGCGCAATCCGTCAGCGCTAAATCCGATGTTCAGGCAGTACTCAGGTTTGGTTTCCCACGCCACGGAATTCTGCACCGTGAACGAAGGCGCGTTGACGTCACTCAAATGACGCAAGCATGCTTTGACACGCTCGACACTATCGATGCGCCAAACCATGGTTCGCAGCAGCGCCATTTTGTAGCTGCGCAGCACGACCCCCTGAATGTCGGCGAGATCGAGCGGCGGGCCGGCATAAATGGAATACGTGCCGGTGCGCACCATGTGATGCGCACCGGTCGTACGAATTTCGCTATCGGACATCAATTTGACTCGGCTACGCTGTAACTCGGTTACTCTGCGTCGCGCGCGTTTGCCAGAATGGTTTTTACGCCAAGCGTTGGGTAAGCGCTGTAGAAAGCACCAAAGCTGGTGAGATCGTTCGCGCGCACGTATTCAAGAAACGCCGCGCGGTTTTGCTGCACAGGAAGCGCTGGTGCGTCGGACATGTGTGTGAGCAACGCGTCGAAAATGTCGCCGATGTTGTCCAGGAAGTCGTTGATGTAATCATCAAACGAGTCGTCATAGCTGGTGATCACGGCGAGACGCGAGTCATCGTCAAGAAATACAAATCGCGCGAAGTGCACCTTGCCGATTTTGTCGAGCGCCACGTCAATTGGATTCTGGTTGCGCGGCATGGACAGGAACTTGGTGAGCATGCCTTTCAGTGCCGCGGCGTCGGCCGGCGACTTGATCTTCATGATCAGCGTAAGCGGATTTTGTCTTTGCGTGTCTGCCATTGGTGGGCCGCGTATTGAGTTGGGGTGTTCGGAAGGCTGCGGTGGAATGGTCGAAATGTAACGCGCGAAACGCCCTTGCGAACCGTCACGCGCAGACCGCTTCAATGATACTCGCACTAGTTGTCGTCTTAACAACGCGCGACAACCTGAGACCGGCTCGTGACAACAACTCTGCGTATTCGCTCGTTGTGCGTTCGGCGCCACCCAGCAGCGTCATCATCACAAGATCGGCACTTCCAAAACCCGAAACACCGCCTTCGTTCAGTACAAGTTCTATCAACAGCAAACGGCTGTCACTCTTCATCGATGCACGACAGCGCTTGAGAATGGCAAGTGAGTGCTCGTCACTCCAATCGTGAATGATATGTGAGAGAATGTAAACATCACCGTCAGCTGGAACGCCGTCAAAAAAACTGCCGTGCTCCGTAGTAACGCGTTCGACAACTCCACGATCTTTCAAAAGCGCAGGTGCTTCTGTGGTCGCTTGCGGTAGATCGAACAACACTCCCCGAACGCCCGCATACTTTGACAAGATGCTCGCAAGCATCTTGCCACTTGCACCGCCAACATCCACAACGACGCCCACCGATGAAAAATCATACGCTTCTGCAACTGCCGCAGGTTCGGCCCCGTGCGCATTCAGCATCGTCTCGCTGAAACGTCGCGCATCATCCGGATGTTGGCCGAAGTAATCCCACACTCCCATTCCGAGAACCTTTTCGGCGGCGGGTTTTCCAGTCTCAATGGTGTATTGCAGTTCACTGAATGCATCCCAGAAGATGGGACTGCCCATTGTCAGAATGCTTGATCGTGCGAATCCCGGCGCGTCGCTTCGCAGCGCATCGCCAAGCGGCGTGAGGGCGAACCTTTCGTCGCTGAGTGGTGCGAGGATGTCAAAATTCGCGAGCGTGCGCATGAATCGATGCAACGACTTCGTGTCGCATCCGAGCGCCGACGAAATGTCCGCCGCCGATTTCGGAGCATCGGCCAGATGATCAGCGATGCCAAGCTTCGCGGCGACATACACGATGCGTGCCAGGAAATGGCCTGTTGCCATTTGCGAGAGTCGGGCAACGGGCGGCGGTTGATTGGGAGAGGTCATGGTTGTCGGGTCAGGAAGCGAGCGTGCAGCGACAGTCACGTTCCGTTGCTGCTCCGGAGTGCGGATTCAATTTTGTCGCTCACGCTCGTTCCAGCACCAGCCCCTGCTCCTGGAATCGTTCGAAATCCGCACGGTTGTTTGTTGCGATCCGCGCGCCCGCCACAAGCGCCGCGCCGGCGATCATACAATCCGCAAGCGACCCTCGGCGACGCTTCCCCGAGTTGAAGAGCGACGCTGCGGCAATAGCTGCGTTCGCGTCGAACGGTACGGGTTCTCCAAAGATTTCAGCTGCGGTGTCGATATGCTCGGCCGTGACGGGTCCGCAGAGAAACTCCGTCCAAACGACTGCGGAGACGGCAACGTTTTCGTTTCGTCGCAACCAGTTCACTAGGGTCGCGCTTTCGCGTGAGCCCGGCACCAGCGCGCCGATCAGGAAATTTGTGTCAAGATGAATCACGTCTTGGTCCGCGACCGCGTCTGAGTCGACGCAATACGCTCAGCGCGCACTTCCCCAATCCACTTGGATGCGCCGGTTTTGGTCAGTGCAATGGATTTTTGAAGCCGCTCGAGAGCCGCAATTTTGTCGCGCTGCGCATCATCGACTTGTGCATCACCCTGCATGATAAGTCGGCGGAGCGCCTCCGACTTGGAAGTTTTCCAACGCTCTGCGAGGCGTTCGAGGGTTGACGCGGTCTCGACATCCAGAGAATAGGTGGCTTTAATCTTGGGTATGGCCATAATAAATGTTATGGCCATACTCGTTGTCGTTCAAGGTGCGCCGGAAAATTGATGTGCTCCCGAAGCGCTCCAGACGTTTGCAAGCTCCAGGCGCCACCTGCCGAAGGACTTCCGCAAAAACTCAGCGATTTCAATTTTCCTGATGGAAAGCGCGGTCGCTGCTATTGGAACCATCACTTCGGTCGAGGCTTCATCGGCCACTGTGTCGGGGGACAGTCCGTGCCCACAAACGCAGCCAGACGCTTGTCACCGCGAAGTGGCGCAAGCATTGGCGCGCACTTGGACGCGAGGAAGATGGCACCCCATTCCTGCTGGCCCGCTTGGGTACCCAGCACCTGTGCCATGGGAGCTATGTCGCCGCCGGCCAGCGCGATGAGTGCCCGTTCCCCCGGACTTCCTTTCTGCGGCGTACCGGCACCAACCGCCGCAACACGATCATAGTCATCCCAGCGTCCCTTGGCGGCGTATGACAGCGCGAACATGGCGTGCAAATACAGGGCTGACGAATCAACGCGTTGCATATGCGACAGATGATTGAGCGCAGAATCCGGCTGGCCGCCAAAGATGTAACTCGAAGTCATGGCGGGATCGATGTAATCCGGGTCGATCTCGAAGACACGCCGCGTCTCGCGCACAGCTTCATCAATCCGCCCCGCGCCCCACAACCCGTACACAAGGTTTGACTGTACCACAGCAGAAAGCGGATCGAGCCTGGTGGCGTAGCGCGTCTCTGTTATCGCGTCGTCGTATCGCGCCATCGCCATCAGATTGTTGCCGTGCCATTGGCGCGCGGTCACGTTTTGCGGCTCCTTCGCGAGTATTTCCGCATAACGCAACTCGGCGCTGTCTGAGTGCGTGAGCGACAGCGCATACGCGAGCGCCAGCTTTGCATCGATCAGCTTGGAATCGAGAGACAACGCACGATTCGCAGCCGTAACGCCGGCCGCAGTCAGGGTGTCGGCCGGATCGCCCATGTAGCCCGGCAATACAACGTAGGCCATCGCGAGCCCGGCGTACGCGCGCGCGAATTTCGGATCTCGCTTGATTGCGCTCCTGAAGTTTTCAACTGACCGCAACAGGTTGATGGTGCCGCGCAGCTCCCAGAAATGCCGGCCTTTCAGATAGTCGTCGTACGCCGCTTCGTCGCTGGTGCCGCGACTGCGTTCGGCAACGTTGCTCGCTTGTTCGCCGCGCAACGCCGGCGCGAGCGCTGCGACCATCGCTTTGGTCAACTCATCCTGCACCGTGAACACGTCTTTCGCGGTGCTTTCGTAGGAATTGCTCCAGCGCTGTTTTCCGTCGACCGTACTGGTGAGCGATGCGGTCACCCGCAGCCGGTCACCGCTTCGACGTACAGTTCCCTCGACAATGCCGGCAACATCCAGCGCCTTTCCGATGTCGGTAGCGTTGACGGGTTTCCCCTTGAACGAAAACGAGGACGTGCGCCCCGCCAGACGAAGTCCCGGTAGCTGCGACAGCGCGTGCGCCAGTTCATCCGTCATCCCATCGGAGAAGTATTCATCTTGCGCGTTGCCCCCGGTGTTCACGAATGGCAGCACCGCAATCGTCGCGATGGCTCCTGAATCCGGCGTCGTAACAACGGTGCTGGATTGACGCGCGAAATACGCGCCCACGCCAGCGAGCAGCGCGAGTCCGATGCTCGCCGCGAGTAGTCCTCGTCGTGATCGCGACACCGGTTGCACGACGCTTCCCGTTGTGACGACACTGCTCAACGCTTCGATAAGCTCGTTCGCCGACGACGGGCGATCATCGGGGTTCTTTGACAGCGCACGCGCGACAAGCCTGGCCGCAGGAGTCGACGCCGGCAGCGGCGTTGGCGTTTCTGCTATGTGTGCGGCGATGAGCTGTTGCGCACTGGTTCTTCCGGCAAACGGATGTTTGTGCGACAGCAGTTCGTACGCGATCACGCCCCACGAGTAGATGTCCGCACGATGATCAACGTCGGCACCGACGGCCTGTTCGGGTGCCATGTACGCGGGCGTGCCGATCGATGTCCCAACTTGTGTCAGCGTACCGCCCGGCGCCTGTGTTTTTGACGCACTGATTGCTTTGGCAATTCCGAAATCGGTGACGAC
>JBDTTO010000230.1:0-5653 GCA_039930585.1 Gemmatimonadaceae bacterium | reverse complement strand
GAGGATTTCGACCTCCTGTTTGCCGCCGGCCAGCGCCGCGCTGGTCACCGATGCCTGGCGACCGACGAAACGTTTCCAGTCGGCCGCGGTTTTCAGCGGTCGATCGGCTCCGGGCGAGGAGACCTCGAGCACGTATTGTTCACCCACGAGCGCTGCCGACTCGAGCCGAGCCTCCAGTGCACGCGAAGCGCGTGTACAGTCTTCGATGCTGACTTTTGTACCGTCCCGGCGGTCGATGCGGACTTCCCACACCGGTCGTGCGCGTGAACCGCCCCGGCGAAGTTCGACCAGATCGAACCCCATCGAATCGAGCTCCTGCACGACAATGGGTTCGATTGTCTCGCCCATGTCCCGTCCTTTGGCCAGCAAAAAGCCTGAAAAATGCCTGAAAAAACGGCGAGAAGATCACCGTAAAGAACAAAAAAGTGTGGGAACCATCCCCACACTTCCGGCGCACACGAAATCATGCGCAGTCAGGAAACGTACCCGAGCACGCATGCAGGGTCAAGCCAACAACCTATCAGATCAAATAAGGGGAGACGGTTTAACTGCCGAACTGGCAACGGACTACGCGGTTTGTCGCCTCTGGTCGCCGCCGCCCACGTCTGGCGCAGGCAAACATGTGCTCGACGACAGCATTCTACGTGCCGAGGTACACTATCACCCCAAGTTGCCGACCGGCGTCTCCGCCCCGGTGACTGAAGAACCGACCACCACCGCAGCGCGTACACCACGAGCTCACGTCAAGCTGACGAACTCCCAATGCATAGGCCTGTTCGGCCAGCACCGCGCGCACATCCAAATGCCCTTTTCCTTTCGCGGGCAATCCTGTCACCGCTGTCAGGACTTCGGGACCAACCTCATAACAGGGCGCACAAATCGATGGCCCCAAGTGCACGAAGCACTCGTCGGGCAATGCGCCAAGCGTCAGCATTGCTTCAAGCCCCGCTTTCAAAATGTGCGACGCGGTTCCCCGCCATCCGGCGTGCAGCATCGCCACTGCCTTGGGGTGCGCGACGAAGACCGGCGTACAATCGGCAACAGTGACTGCGAGGGCAGTTCCAGGAACTGCAGATACGTGGCCATCAACACCGCGCTGTCGCAGCCATCCGGTCCATCCATCCTGATGCAGCGAAACCGCGTAGCCGTGCACTTGATGTGCGGAAGCGAGTCGATTGACTCCAATGTTTGCCAGATCCGATTGCAAAGCGGACCATCGATCCATGACTGCACCAACCGGCTCGTCACTACCCAGTCCGAACGAACCGTTGTGAACTGTTGTCGTCCAACCAGCGACTCCGGGCAGGGAAATACCTGACGCAACTTCGGCGTGGTTGAAAACAGTAAACGCCGGCGTTGCGAGCACCACATCAGCTGCTTCAATCTGCGCGTCAGGCATCATCGCTCGAGAGAAAAAATCGTTTCCGCGAACGGCTATCGCGCCGCAAGTTCAACGCGCTTGATGCGGGCGCCCAGTGCGCCAAGTCGGGCTTCAATGTGTTCGTAGCCGCGTTCGATTTGGCCTGCGTTGTTGATCGTGCTTACGCCGTCCGCGCAGAGTGCTGCGAGCAACATGGCCATGCCGGCGCGAATGTCTGGGGATTCCACTGTATTGCCGCGCAAACGCGTTGGCCCGGATACGATGGCACGATGCGGATCGCACAACACAATACGCGCACCCATCGCCACCAGCTTGTCGACGAAAAACATGCGCGATTCAAACATCTTCTCGTGCATGAGAATCATGCCTTCGCACTGCGTTGCCGTCACGATCGCGATTGACATGACATCGGCCGGAAACGCAGGCCACGGCTGATCTTCGAGCTTTGGAACATGTCCGCCCAAATCACTCTGAATCAATCGCGACTGTTCGGCGGGAACGATCAGATCATCGCCATCAATCTGACAGCTGATACCGAGACGTTCGAAACCCATCAGCATGCTGCGGAGATGACGTACTCCCGCGTCGGCGATGCGCAGCGTCGACTTCGTAACCGCTGCCAATCCAATGAACGATCCGACTTCGATGTGATCGGGCCCGATAGTGTGCGCGGCACCATGCAATGCGCGTCCGCCGTGAATCGTGTAGACGTTTGATCCAATGCCTTCGATCTGCGCACCCATCGCCACGAGAAAGTTTGCGAGATCCTGCACATGTGGTTCGCTGGCGGCGTTTCGGAGAATGGTTGTTCCCTTCGCGGCAACTGCGGCGACGAGCGCATTTTCCGTTGCGGTTACGCTGGGCTCGTCAAGAAATACGTCGGCGCCGACGAGGCCTTTCGTACGAAAGGTGAATTTCTCACCAAGTTCGTATTCGGCGCCGAGTGCGTGGAGGACGTGGAAGTGTGTATCGAGCCGACGACGACCAATGACATCGCCGCCTGGTGGTGAAAGCGTCACAGTTCCGCATCGCGCGAGCAGCGGAGCTGCCAGCAGAATTGAGGCGCGAATGCGAGCGCACAACGCGGGATCGAGATCACCCGAGCGCACTTCGCGTGCGTGAATGCGCAACACATTGTCTGCGGTCCATATGCACTCGGTACCGGTGGTGCGAATGAGTTCGACCAGCGTTTCCATGTCGCGAATTCGCGGCACGTTTGACAACACGACCGGTTCATCGCATAACAGCGCCGCGGCCACAATTGGCAGTGCGGCGTTCTTGTTACCGGCCGGACGAATAGTACCACTGAGGCGCTGGCCCCCTTCAACGATAAACTGAACAGGCATTCGACGGGTTCACGGGGGCACAGAGGGAAATGCAGCGGGTACCAGTCGCTAAGAATCGCCGTATCCTCACGGCAGCGTCAAGCGAGACTTTCACATTGCTTGATGATTTGCTTGACCCACTGACTGGCGCAGGGTACGATCACTTCATATGTCAATCGTCTATCCGCTCTCCGGCTTGTTGCTGCACGCGGCAACGCTTCAGGATACCGTCGTCGCCAAGACGATGCCCGCGCAGCTCAGCTGGTTCGACTATACCAGCGGAGCCCTGCAGCTGATTGTATTAGTGCTCGCCGTCGTGGTTCTTGGCGCACTGGCGTACATGTTGGTTGCGCTCAAGAAGGGACTCGACTCGCTCAAGACCACCGTCGAAAAGTTGTACGAAGACACTCGACCCATCGTCACGCAGGCAGCGCAAGTAACTGTTGATGCGCGCGAGGTTGTTGCCATGCTTCGCACCGATGTCGAACGTGTGACATTTGCCACCAGCGAATTAAGCGAGCAGTTGCTGGACGTCGCAGCAACTACAGAGCGTCGCATGGACGACATCAACGCCGTTATCGATGTTGTGCAGGGCGAACTCGAAGAGACGGTGCTCGGGACGGCGGCCGCCCTTCGAGGGGTGCGTTTGGGCGGACGCGCGATTGCGGGCGCGATGATGCCGGGGCGCAAGAAATCCGGTCGCGCAGTGTCCCGTGATCACGATGACGACGACGCTGAAGATAATGAACGGGATCGGGAACGCGATCGTGTTGAACGCAATACGGCCGAACATGAGCGCGAGTTGATGGACCGTCAGGAGGCGCGCCGTCGTCGACGGGAAAGGCCCCGACGTGCGGGCAAACGTGGCTGATCGGGTTCAGCGTCTGCAGCGCTGGTGTGTTCCTCTACTGGTGGTCTGCATCGCGCTGGTTTTGACGCCAAGTGATTTGTGGGCGTGGACGCCGGGAACGCACGTGTTTCTTGGCGACGCCGTCTTACGCAATTTGTCATTGTTGCCTCCGCACGCTGCCGAACTCTTGGCTGCATTTCCGTCCGACTTTCTGTACGGATCAATTGCGGCCGACACCAGTATCGCGAAGAAGTACGCGGCCGTTGGCCGGCATTGCCATTCGTGGAATATCGGATTTGAGATTCGCGATCAGGCCGAAGAGCGCCCATTGCAAGCGTTCTCACTTGGTTACATGGCGCATCTCGCTGCAGATGTAGTCGCGCACAATTTTTTTGTGCCGCGGCAGCTCGCGATTACATCCAGCACAACCGCATTGGGTCACAGCTATTGGGAAAGTCGAATTGACACGCATATCGGTGACATCTGGCCACGGCGTGCACGCGAACTGCTGCTGATGGATCATGGCCATTCCGATGGGCATCTCGACCGGATTCTGAGTCCAACAATTTTTGGCAACGCAACCAACCGTCGCATCTTTCGCGGCATGGTACGTGTAACCGATTCCGATTCATGGCAACGCATTTTTCAGCTGGTGTCGGAAAACAGCCGATGGGATTTGTCGGATGCGGACGTCGCGCGTTACCTCACGCGCTCGTACGATTACATCATTGATTTGCTGAGTCGGTGGGAAAGCAGCGAGCCGTTTCCGATGGATCCATCGGGCGATGCACCGCTAACTGCCGCGAAGAAAGTACGTCGCGCAGCTCGGCGCGAAGGTGGCGACATTCGCGCCGCGCTTTCGGCTGATCGCATGTTTGGAATGCCGGCATCAAAGCTCACATACGGCGCGCAACTCGAAATACCGTTTCTCAGCAAGTAGCCGACCGTCGGAGAAAAAAACGCCGCCAATCAAATGGCGGCGTTTTCCATTGGCTTACCCGCGTCGGGCGGCCAGTAACTGATTGAGCTTTTTGGGATCGGCGCTGCCCTTTGATTTGCGCATGACGTGTCCAATGAGAACCCCTTGCAGTCGAACTTCACCGCCCAAATAACGCTCCGCCTCAGCCGGAAATTCCGCGAGGACTTCGGAAATCCAGCTTTCCAATGCGGAATCGTCGGAGACTTTAAGCAGGCCCGCACTCTCCGCGATTTGCAGCGGTTCGGAATTGGCGTGTTCAGGCGTTTCCATCAATGCGAACACTTGTCGCGCTGCACTGTTGGAAATCTTTCCGTCAACTTCCAGACGAATGAGCGCGCCAAGTCGTTCGGCGCTGACCGGATGATTTTCCATTGCGATGCCGGTCGCGTTGGATGACGCTTGCAACGGTCCAAGCACCCAGTTCGCGGATCGACGGGCGTCGCCTGATGTTGCCGCAATCGTTTCGAAGCGCGCCGCCATTGCGGGCGTAGCGGTAAGCACTTCGATGTCGACCGGTGGAATACCGTACTGCGATGCGAATCGATCGCGTCGGGCTTTCGGAAGCTCGGGCAATGCTGAACGACGCGCCGCGATCCAATCGGCGGACAACTTGAGCGGAGGAAGATCGGGTTCGGGGAAGTAGCGGTAATCGTGACTCGCTTCCTTGCTGCGTGCCGGGCGAATTTCTTCCTTGTGTCCGTCCCACAACATCGTTTGCTGAATGATTGTGCCGCCTTCGGACAACACCTTACACTGCCGAGCGAATTCGATTTCGATCGAGCGTTCGACGCCGGTGATTGAATTCAGATTTTTCACTTCGGTGCGCGTGCCGAATTCCGTCGCACCGCGCTGGCGTGCAGAGATGTTTACGTCGACGCGGAGCGAGCCTTCTTCCATGTTCGCATCAGACACATCGACGTATTCAAGAATCTGTTTCAGCGTACGAACATACGCACCAGCTTCCGCCGCTGATCGGATGTCAGGTTCGGAAACGATTTCGACGAGCGGCGTTCCCGAACGATTGAGATCGATGGCAGACGCTGATGCAAATCGATCGTGAACTGACTTGCCCGCGTCTTCTTCCATGTGCACGCGCGTGATGCGAATGACGACCGGCT
>JBDTTO010000229.1:0-5655 GCA_039930585.1 Gemmatimonadaceae bacterium | reverse complement strand
CGGGGTATCTTGTCGCTGATCTGCTCTCGGGAATTGTGCATTTTCTCGCTGACAATTTCGGATCGCCAGATACGCCATTTGTTGGTCAGGGGTTTGTACTCCCGTTCCGCCAGCACCACGTCGATCCCCTCGGCATCACGCGTCACGGGTTCTTCATCGCCAACGGCAACAATGCACTGGTCTGTTTGCCGGTGCTGGTGCCCGTGGTGTTGTTTGTAGGGATCACCGAAAACTCCGTCGGATATGGCATCGGCATTTTCACGTTTGTCATGCTGCTGGCTGTTTTTCTGACCAATCAGACACACAAGTGGGCGCACATGGAAACGGTGCCCCGCCCTGTTCGCTGGATGCAGAACGCCGGTCTCATTTTGTCGAAGTCTCATCACGACATTCACCATGTGCGTCCTTACAACACGCACTACTGCATCACAGTCGGAGCCTGGAACGCATTGTTTGAACGTTATCGCGTATTTGATCGCTGCGAGCGCATGATTCGCCGCTTTGTGCCCGGAATCGAAGCCACGCCGCGCGTCGAACAGGACGCTGCGGCCGATATGGCGGCGACCGATATGGCATTAAGCGCACACAGAGAGTGATGACCGACTCGCACGCCAAACGCATTGTGCCAACGGCCCTTCCGGTTGAAGACGATGCGCAACTCGCGCACGACGCCTGGGGCTATCGCGACACCTCGTTCAAATTGCTGGACAATGGCAGCGTTACGCTCACGGGCAAACGGTACGCATTAAGCGGACTGGAATTGCCCAGTTTGCTGCCGTGGGTAAGCGACGTGATGAGCGTGGATTTTCGGCAGGCGGCAATTCCACGCAAACCGTTTCCGCCACAAATCCCCGACAGTCGCGCGACCGAAACTTTTCTTCAGGCACTGCGCGCGGTAATTGCCCCTACGGCCATCTCGCTGGATGCGCTGGTTCGATTGCGGCACGGACACGGTCACACAGTCGAAGAAATTTACGCGCTCCGTAACGACGGCCTGCCGCGCGTGCCGGACGTGGTTGTGTATCCGCAATCGGCCAGCGAAGTCGAACAGCTTGTTGCATTCGCCGGCCAGCACAACGCATGCCTGGTCGCATTTGGTGGTGGCACCAACGTGATTGACGCGTTGCGCTGCTCTGAAGGCGAAACGCGTACGATCGTTTCGGTCGACATGCGGCGCATGAATCGCATTTTGTGGACTGATGCCGAAAATCAAACGGCGTGTATCGAAGCCGGCGCGGTGGGCCGTCATCTCGCCACTGGATTAGCCGAGCACGGGTTCACGATGGGACACGAACCTGACAGCTACGAGTTCTCAACGCTTGGCGGATGGATTGCGACACATGCCAGCGGCATGAAGAAAAACCGGTACGGCAACATCGAAGACATCCTGCTTGATGTGCAGGTGATCACGAGTGCTGGCCTGGTTTCGCGCACACCGGTTGTGCCGCGCGATTCCATTGGTGCCGACCCGCGTCGCTGGATCATGGGATCCGAAGGACGTTTTGGCATCATCACGCAAGCAGTCGTCAAGCTCAAACCGTTGCCCGAAACCGAAGAACACGACGCCATTGTGTTCAAGAGCTTCGAAGACGGCGTGAACTTTCTGCACGATCTCACAAAGAGCGGAAAAATTCCTGCCAGCGTGCGACTCGTGGACAACATGCAGTTTCAGTTGAGTCAGACGCTCAAGCCTGGCGCCGAAGGAATGGCCGCCGTCAAGCGCAAGATCGAGAAGTGGTTCATCACACGCGCAAAGGGCTTTGATCCTAACAAGATGGTCGCGTGCACGTTGTTGTACGAAGGTCCGCGCGATGATGTCGCTTCGCAGCAGTCAACGGTGAAACGCCTCGCCAGCAAATACGGCGGCGTACATGCCGGCGCCGAAAACGGTGCAAAGGGATATCAGCTCACGTTTGGCATCGCGTACATTCGCGATTTTGTGATGAGCTTTGGTATTCTCGCAGAATCTTTCGAAACGTCAGTATCGTGGAGCGACGTTCGCAACCTGATCACTCGCGTCAAGCAGCGTTTGCTGGATGAATTCGCAAAACTGGGACTGCCAGGCAATCCGTTCATCACAGCACGTATCACACAACTCTACGACAGCGGCGTTGCGGTGTATTTCTATCTGGGTGTTCATCACGGCACCACGGCGCATCCCGTCGAAGCCTATGCCGTTCTCGAACAGGCAGCCCGCGACGAGATTCTCAAGTGCGGCGGCTCTCTCTCGCATCATCACGGCGTAGGCAAACTGCGTCGTGAGTTTTTGCCTCGCGTGTTGTCGCCCGCGGCACAAGTGTGGTCGGACGGCATCAAACACGCAGTCGATCCGCAACGTTTGTTCGGAGTAATCGACTCATGATTTCACGCAGCAATCGCTCCGTTCTGCTCACGGGAGCCACGGGCTTTCTGGGCAAAGTCGCACTCTTCGAGATGCTTCGCCGCAAGGAAGAACTTCAGCTCGAAAGTGTGCTGTTGGTGATTCGCGCGCGCGGTTCGCGTTCGGCCGCCGACCGATTCCAGAAAGAAATCGCATCGTCACCGTGCTTCGCCAGTTTGCCGCCCGAGTGGACGCAAATAGTGCACATTCTCGACGGCGATCTCGCGTCACCGGATTTCGGAACGTCCGTCGAAGATCGCGCACAGCTTGCCACCATTACGCACGTCATTCACTCGGCGGCGGCGGTCAGCTTCACCCTGCCAGGCGCGGTTGCGGCGAAAGCAAACATCACCACAAGTCTGAATCTGCTCGCGGCAACACGCGCGTGTCCGATGCTGCAACGCATTGTGTACGTTTCCACCGCGTACGTGTCGCCGCATCACGACGGAAAGATTGCTGAGGCGTTGGTTCCGCTTCCGGCATCGGCCGACGAACTGCTCGCAATTCTGGAAAGCGGAAAGCAGAAAGACGAAGAAGTGCTCGCGCGCACCGGTCATCCGAACACGTACACGATGACCAAGACGATCTCGGAACACATGATGGTCGAGCGTCGCGGCGATCTCCCGTTGTCAATCGTGCGCCCCAGCATCATCACCGCAAGTCAGCAGCAACCAACACCGGGCTGGATCGACAGCACCACCGGTTTTGGCGCATTCGTGATGCTGATTGGCCTTGGACATTTGCGCGCAGTTGTCGGTCATCCCGACGCACGCCTCGACCTCGTGCCGGTTGATGAAGTCGCGCGGCGCGTGTTGGAAGAAATGGTTTCGACCGCTGATGGCGTGACGATTCGTCATTCGGTGGCCGGTCGCGATCGCGCTCCAACGGTGCATGACAGCTGGAGTGAAATCGAACGTCACTTTCAGCAGAACCCAGTGCACCGCCGCCCGGTTCGCCGCTACCTCGGCCCCCGCAACTCGGCCTTTGTTATTGCGGACGCGCTGCATCATCGCATGCCGATGGCCATCGGATCGATTGGTTCGAAGGTTCGCAAACGTCAGGCCAAAAAACTGGCCTCGCGCATGGCGTACCTGAACGAAGTGTTTCCGTATTTCACGTCGCGCACGTTCGATTTTACGGTTACCAAGAGCGACGCCGATTTCTTTGGCGCCGACTTCAGTAGCCGAGAGTATGTGATCAGCGTGTGTCGGGGTGTGTCGAGATATTTGCTGGAACAGCGCGACAACGAATGGACGCTGGCGGGACGCTCGCACATTGGGAACGGTGGTGATCTTAAATGGGTCATGCGTTCACCAACGGGCAACGCGTTTGTGCGCACGGGCATCTGGCTGACCACAAAGGTGTTCCGTCGCATTACCGAGTCGGTTACCGTCGACGTGCCGTCGTTTGAGCGTGCACGCGATGCGATGCCGGCAGGGGCAGCAATCGTGCTTGTGCCAAGTCACCGCAGTTTCCTCGACTTCGTGTTGTGCTCGTATCTGGCATTCACGCGCCCCGACCTTGGCATCAAGGTGCCGTACGTTGCGGCCGCGGTGGAATTTGGACGCATACCGTTGCTTGGATATCTGTTGCGCTCCGTACACGCCTTCTACGTCGATCGTGGTGCATCGCGTGAGAATCGCGATCTCGCGAAGCGCGTACACAAGATGCTCGATGCCGGTGAGGTGATCGAATTTTTTGTGGAAGGCGCACGCAGCCGCACGCGCGCGTTTCTGCGTCCGAAGCGTGGGTTGTTGCGTTGCGTTGAGTCCAGCGGCCGGCCCAGCATGTTGATGCCGATTGCCATCTCGTACGATCGCGTGCCCGAAGAATCCGTATTCGTGCGCGAGCTTTCTGGCGCGCCGAAGGCGGGGTTGCGTCTTGGTCCGTTGTTTGGTTGGTTGGCCGACGTATGGCGCGGTCGCGTGAACATCGGCCGCATTCACATGGCGTGCGGCACGCCAATCATGATGGACGGAACGACTCATGCGCAAAACGCCGGCGAAGAAATTATTCGCGAGCTGCGCACTGCAATGGCCGTTACGTCATTCCACATCGAAGCGTACGCGGCGTCCAATCCGCCCGAAGGCAACGATCCTGCGGTTTACCGTGCGAAAATTGAAGCGGCCGGCGGTCACGTACTCGAAAGCAAACTCGAAGTGCCGGCCAACCTTGATCCGCTTATCGCACGCACCATGCGCGAGCATTTCGCCCATTACATCGACGGTGCGTCGGCCGGTGGGCTCAACGACAAAACGTCTCCGGATAATTGGAGTGTGCGCGATTTGCCGGGGCTCGACTTGACGTCGCCCGTAATCGCGCGATGAGTGGACGATCCAGTCATCGCTTTCTGAATCCACAACTCCGCTAATGAGTGTGTGCTCGTGAGTGCACGGTTCGCGAGCAAAGTCGTGCTTGTGACCGGTGCGTCAAGCGGAATTGGTGCGGAGCTGGCACGACAATTTGCGGCCGAAGGTGCACGTGTTGTTCTGGCCGCACGCGACATGGCGAAGCTGGAAGAAGTCGCAAAAGAATGTCGGGCCATTGGCGGCGATGCGTTTGTCGTCGCCCTGGATGTCACGGTCGAAGCGTCGTGCCGCGAAGCGATTGAACGCGCGGTGGCGCACTTTGGCCAGCTGGACATTCTCGTGAACAACGCCGGGCTTCGGTTTCATGGCCGGTTTGACGAGGTCACCGATCTGACGGCGTACGACAACATCATGCGCGTGAATTATCTGGGCGCGGTGTTTTGCACAGCGTACGCACTTCCGCACCTGAAAAAATCACGCGGACGGATTGTCGCGATCGCGAGTTTGCAATCCTGGGCGGGCGTACCGACGCGGTCAGCGTATTGCGCCAGCAAACACGCCATGATGGGCTTCTTCGACTCGATTCGCGTTGAACTCGAGGATGACGGTGTGAGCGTGACGGTGATCTATCCGAGCTTCGTGTATTCAGACGACAACGCCCGCGTCATCTCGGCCGATGGAAAAGCAGTTGGTGATCGCGCGGTCAAACGGAGGCCCGGTGATGCGATGTCGTCGGAAGAATGCGCGCGTCTCACGCTTGATGCCGTCGCCAAACGCAAACGCCATGTGTTGATGACATGGCGCGCTAAAGTTGGGCGCGTGTTGAAGTTGATCTCGCCCGCGTTGGTTGATCGGATGACGAAAGCGGCGGTGACGAAAAAACGGTAGTCAACTGCTCGCATATCGAAAACAAAAAAAGCCGGACGCTCATTCGCGTCCGGCCTTTTCATTTTGTACTTCAGAGAG
>JBDTTO010000228.1:0-5658 GCA_039930585.1 Gemmatimonadaceae bacterium | reverse complement strand
CCAATGGCGAAGGCGAGTGCAAATCCACCGGCAAGGCGTAATCGTAAGCGGCTGATGTTCACGCTGTACGCTCACGCTGCATCCATGCGCCAATCGCGCTGAGGCTGCGTGCCTCAGGCAATGCTATTCGCAATCGTGTGCGCTTCGGCCAGGATGTATCCGCTGCCTCTCACCGTGTGTAAAAGCGGCGCCAGTCCGGCCCGATTGATCTTTCGGCGTACGCGTCCCACCAGAACATCGACGGCGTTTGCAATGGGATCGAAGTTGTCATCCCACACGTGTGTGAGTATTTGCGAACGCGTCAACACGCGTCGCGGGTTACGCATCAGGTATTCAAGCAGCGCAAATTCACGAGCGGTGAGCGCGATGGCCACGTTGTCTCGCGCGGCACGATGCGTGGCAGTGTCGAGTTCCAGATCGCCAACGTGCAGCACCGGATCAAGCGTCATGGCCGGCCGACGCGACAGTGCTCGCAGCCGCGCAAGCAATTCGCTTACCGCGAACGGCTTTGCGAGATAGTCGTCGGCGCCGGCATCGAGACCCCGAACGCGATCATTGACAGCGTTGCGCGCCGTTAACACGAGCACGGGTGTTTTGTCGCCGCGCGCGCGAATGGCGCGGCAAACGGCAAAACCGTCCATGTCGGGCAATCCGACATCCAGCACCGCCAGGTCGTACGAGGTGCTCGCGAACAGATCGAGCGCACGTTGCCCGGTGGACGCGCTGTCTGCGGCCCACGCGGCTTCACGGATAACCCGGAGCAAGAAATCACGGACTTCGGCTTCGTCCTCGACCACCAGTATGCGCATGCGTTTCAAACTAACACCCCCTCGGTGTTAACTCTGCTTTGCCGGAGGCTTTGGCGGCGTCGCCGGCTTCGCCTTGGCTGCCGCCTTCGCTTTCGCGGCGTCTTCCTTGGCTTCTTTCGCCTCGTTTGCAGGCGTTTCGTGCTCGACTGTTACTGCGCCGGTTTTCGCGTCGACGGCGACTTCTTCGATACCGGATTTACCCGTGACTTTGATGTCGAAGGAGTAGATCAACTTGCCGTCCTCTTCCTCAATCTCGGCTGACTGAATCTTGCCGCCGGGAACCTTGGCCAACGCTGAAGCCGTTGCGACTTCGGACTTGATGACGGCTTTCTTGAGCAGTCCCGGTTTTTCTTCCTTGATCACAACCGCTTGAGCGGACAAAGGCACCGATGCGAACAATGCTGCGGTCAGTGCGACAAACACCATTTGACGTCTCATGAGATTGTCTCCGTATGAAGATTTGAGTTGGCATCAGCCAAACGATACGATTGGCCGCGAACCGCAACGAGTAACACTGGAACCACGAACAGCGTGATCGGAGTCGACAATGCGAGCCCGCCGATTACCGCGAGCGCCAGTGGTTTTTGTAGTTCACTGCCGGCTCCAAGTCCAAGTGCCAGCGGTAATAGTCCAAACAGCGTGCACAACGTGGTCATGAGAATCGGACGCAGTCGCACCTGCGCGGCTTCGCGAATTCCGGTGGCGAGATCAACGCCATCAGCCTGCATACGGTGACGCGTGAAGTCGAGCAGAATGATGCCGTTTTTCACGATAAGACCGACCAGCAGAATGAGTCCCATAAAACTGGAAACATTGAGTGTCGTTCCCGTGACAAGCAGCAACACCAGCGCGCCCACAAATGACAATGGCGCCGCCAACAGGATGATCATCGGCTCAATCAGCGAACGAAATTGCAGCACCATCACGCCCATCACGCTGACCGCCGCGAGAAACAGCACCGTCAACAATCCCTTGAATGCTTCCTGCTGGCCCGCATAACGTCCGCCCAATTCAACGCGAACGCCGGCCGGCGCGGGATTGTCGGCGAGAATCTTCTTGACGTCGGCGATCACTTCGCTGAGCGCGCGTCCTTCAACACCTGCCGTGATTTCAACCGTCTGCTGCTGATTTTCGCGCAGATGTTCGCTACGCACATCCTGCGGCGTGAATGACGCCAACACACTCATGGGTGCTGCGCGATGCGTTACCGGCGACATGATTGGCAGCGCGGACAAACCCTGCACGTTGAATCGCACAGAATCCGGCGCGCGAACGCGCACGCCAATTGATCGATCGTCCAAGCGAATTTCGCCAGCACTTACGCCGAGTAGTGCGGCACTCACTGAGGAGCTGAGTGCTTGCGCGGTTAATCCAAGTTGACTCGCCTCGCTCTGATTGATCGTCATCGCCATCTCGGCGCTGGATTCAGGAATCCCCGCGAAAAAGTCTTCGAGTCCTTCGGTCTTTTCAACCAATGGCGCAAGCTTTTCGGCGTACGCGTCCAGCTGCGCGAGGTCTGCACCAAATAATTTGATTTCCATCGGCGCCGATGCGCCGGACAAATCGTCCAGCACGTCCGAAAGAATCTGCACAAACTCGACACGAACTCGCGGCACCGCGGCTTCGACTTTGCCGCGAACTTCGTCGATGATTTCTGAGATGTTGCGATCGCGCGCGGAAACCGGCTTGAGGCGCGCAACGATGTCGCCGGTGTTCTGCGCAGTAGCAAAAAGGCCTAACTCTGCGCCCGTCCGGCGCGACGTGCCGGTGACCTCTGGCGTTTCCGCGAGAATCTTCTCGATGATGTGGAGCTCGCGATCTGTTTCGTTGAGCGCTGTTCCACCGGGCGTTGTGTAATCGACGATGAACGCGCCCTCGTCCATTTCGGGAAGGAATCCGCTACCGGCGCGACTGTACGCGAACACGCCCGCGACAATCAGCAGCAGCGCAACGCCAATGGTCCACGACGCGTGGCGGAGTGCAGCGCCCAGCAGTTCCGAATAACGAAACGACATACGATCAAGCGCGCGACTGGTGCGTCCAAGTATTCCGCGTGGTGCGACATCGGCGTGATCGGTATCGCTTGCGCGAAGAAACTGTTCGCTGAGCAGCGGAATGATTGACAGTGCCAACACCAGCGACACAACAACACTTGATGTAAGCGTGAGCGAAAGCGCGGCGAAGAATTGACCCGTAACACCCTGCAACAGTCCGAGTGGAATGAACACCACCACCGTTGTCGCGGTTGATGATGTTACCGGCCAGATCAATTCCTGAACGGCTTCACGAATCGCAATCGTGCGATTGGACGTGAGCGCCAGGTGTCGTACAATGTTTTCGGTGATAACAACCGCATCATCGATCACGAGTCCAATAGCGATTGCCATCGCGCCCAGCGTCATCAGGTTGAACGTCTGACCAAACAGACGCATCAACAACACCGTGATCGCAAGCGTGAGCGGTATCGCCGCGGCACTGATGGCCGTAATGCGAAAGTGTTGCAGGAACAACAACAAAATGATGACGGCCAGCACAGCACCAATAAGCATTGCATCACGCACCGACTTCACGGCGTCACGCACCAACTCGGCCTGGTCGTACACGGGTGTGAGATGCACACCGGCCGGCAGCGTGGCACTCAGCGTTTTAACAACTTCGGCTATGCTATCAGCAATCGCGACGGTGTTGCCACCAATCTGACGAGTGATGTTCAGCAGCGCTGCCGGGTGTCCGTTGCCGCTGATGATGCGCGTGTGATCTTCCGTTCCCGGAACAACGCTCGCAATGTCGCGCACATGAAGGCCCGGACGAATCAACACATCGGCGACATCCTCAACTGAATGCGCTTCCTGCGCGGATACGACCAGATATTGCTTGTAGTCCTGCGCGACACGTCCAACCGCACCCGAGGTAATACTTGCTTCAATGGCGGCGGCGACTTCTTCGTACGTCAGTCCGGCGCCTTCAAGCCGGGCCGGGTCGGCAATAACTTCGATTTCACGCATGTCCGAGCCCTGCACATCAACGCGACCAACACCAGGCACACGCGAAAGCACTGGCTTGATTTGATAACGCGCAATGTCGTACAGCGCGGCAGCGTTTCCGCCTTCGAGATTATACGAGAGAATTGGAAACACCGAAGGCGTCAGGCGTTCGATTTCGACGTCGACACCAGCCGGAAGACTGCTGCGAATTTCTTCAATCCGCGTGCGCACCAACTGCAGCGCGTTGCTCATGTCGGTGCCGTCCGCGAAGGTGATATTCACCTCGCTTGAACCGCGAATGCTGCGCGACCGAACGCGTTGCACGCCCGGCACAATACTTACCGCTTCTTCGATGGGCCGGGTGACCGCGAAAACAACCTGGCGTGCGCCAAGTGAAGCGCCCTCCGCAATGATGGTTACGCGCGGAAACGTGAGCTCGGGATAAATCGCTGATGGAAGTTTGAGCCCCGACCAGATTCCGGCGACGCTGAGCAGCGCGACTGCGAGATAGATGAAGAGTCGCTGTGAAGCCAGTGCATCAAACAATGACTTCTGGGAGCGATCGCGTTCGCTCACGACGTTTTCTTTCCCTTCGCCGGGGCGTCAGCTGGAGCAGTCGTGGATTTTTCCGTGGCTTTCTCGTCAGCCTTTGCTTCGCCCTTTGCTGCTGGTTTTGCTGCTGGTTTTGCTGCTGGTTTTTCTTCTGCTTTTTCTTCTGCCTGTGTCGCTTCAACAACCGTCGAGCCGTCATCCAAGCCGTAAGCGCCTGCAGTCACGATGCGTTCGCCGGCTTTCAATCCTTCGCTGATCCAGACGCGATGTCCGTCGCGACCTCCAACCGTTACCGGTCGCGCGTGTGCTTTGTGTTCGGCATCGACGACAAACACCTGAAAGCCTTCGCCGGTTGGAACAAGCGCTTCATCGGCAATGACAATCGCGGCTTTGTGAACATCCGTAACAACCTGACCAAAAAGCGTTTCACCAATGCGTACGATGCGCTGCTGACTGTTGATTGCGACGCGCGCGGTCACACCCCGGCTTTGACTATCCACAACGGCCGAGACGTCCGCGATTTTTCCGTCGGCGGTTTTCGTTTCGGAGTTTGCGCCTTCACGTATCACCACTGATTGACCGTTGCGCACTTTTGCCGCCATCGCTGGCGACAGCACAAGCAACAGATCGAGAGAGCGCGTGTCCGAAACTTCAACGAGTGTTTGCGCGACGTCGGCATTGGCGCCAAGCACCGCATTGAGGCGTGTAACAACACCGCTAATCGGCGATTGAATGCGCGCCAACTGTTGCGCGCGGCGTGCGTTGGCGGCGTTGGAGCGCGCGGTCGCCAACTCTGCATTTGCTGCTTCGGAATCCTTGCGCGGAGCAATACCGGCATCAACGAGTCGTTTTGCGCGCGTTGCTGCTTGTTCAGCAGCGCTCAGCGCGGCGTCGGCGCTCGAAACAGCCGCGTCGAATGACGTGGTCTCAAACGAGACGAGGTTGTCGCCTACTTTTACGCGGTCACCCAACGCCACGTGCACTGCAGTGATTCGCGCCGGCGCTGGTGCCGACATTGCCGCAAAGTGACCCGTGCGCGCCGCTACAACTCCAGTGCCAACCACGACTTCCGCAAATGATTCGGTTGCGACGGGGGCAACCGTAACCGCGACGCTCGTTTTCGGTCTGTCGCAGCTCAACGCGCCGTTCAAGGGGGGGGCGCTGGTGCCTCAGCCGTTCCTGCTGATTCCGCTTACCACCAACGCCAGCGGCGCCGCCAACCTGCCATTCGTCTTTCCGGCTGGCGTACCCACAGGGATTCAACTCTACTTCCAGTTCTGGGTTCAAGATCCCGGCGCGAGCTTCGGCTTGTC
>JBDTTO010000227.1:0-5669 GCA_039930585.1 Gemmatimonadaceae bacterium | reverse complement strand
CCAACACCGGCACCGCTGGCGCTGATCTTCGTGGTGCGATTCAGACGTCGGTGAACGGCGGCAACATCAGCGATGCGCGCCTCACGGGCGCTGGCGTGACGGCTGGCGGATACGGTCCAATCGCCGTCGCAACAAACTCGGGCAATCTCGCAGTTGGTTTCACCGCAGCATCAGCGGGAGCACTTTCGCCACTGAGCGGTCAGGCAATCAACTTCCGCAGCAACTTCGACAACATCGCCGATCAGAAACTCAACATCGCACTGGCAGGCGGTGCGGCGGCGTACAACATCGCCGTCGGCAACACCACAACACCGCTCAACCTCGGCAACACTCGCGTTGGCGGCGCGTTGAGCGGCAATCTCAATGTGTCGAACACGGCGCCCAACAACACGTTCTCCGAAAAGCTTGATGCCGCATTTGGTGCAAACGGAGGTGGCGTCAGCAACAATGGTGGCGCAATCAGCTTGCTCGCGGCCGGCAGCTCGAACAATTCATCGATGGGCGTGTCGCTCGGCACCGCAACATCCGGCGCGAAAACCGGTACTGCGACGGTCAACTACACATCAAACGGTGCAGGCACCAGCGGACTTGGCACAATCGGCGCAGGAAGCCAGACCGTCAACGTCAACGGCAATGTGTACGCCGTCGCTGTCGGTCAACTCAACTCAACGCCGCTCAATTTCGGCACCGTGCAAGTCGGACAAAGCGTCAGCAAAGTTCTGAGCATCACGAATGCCGGAACGGGTGCAGCCGGATTTGTTGAAGATCTCAACGCCAGCTTTGGCGCCACGAGCGGAACCGGTTCGAGCTTGATTTCAGGTACGGGATCAATCGCCGGATTGCTGGCCGGTGCTACGAACACCAGCGCGATGACGGTGTCGGTGAACACGAGTGCTGCGGGAAGTGTTGCCGGCAACATTCTTGTGAACTATGTCAGCGCCGGTGCTGTAAACGGTTCGAGCAACGGACTGGGAACACTGGCAGTTGGCAATTCACTGTTCGGCGTGAATGGCAACATTCAGGCAGTCGCGAATGTCGTGAACCAGGCCAGCCCGATCATCAACAACGCACCAATCAATCTCGGCAACGTGCGTGTTGGTGCAGCGTCGCCAACGGGACTGGTCAGCGTCACCAATCAGATGACGACCGCACCGCAGGCCGCACTGAATGCGAGCATTGCTGGCAACGGTTCAATTACGGCATCTGGTTCATTCAATCTGCTTGATCCGGGTTCGACCAACGCCAGCAGTTTGGCGGTTGGTATGAACACGGCTACCGCAGGCAACAAGAGCGGCAACGCAACGATCGGTTTCGTTTCAGACGCCAGCAACATCGGCAACTGCGCACCGAACTGTCAGCTCACGCTCGCGTCGCAGAATGTCGCTGTAAACGGTGCTGTGTATCGCCTGGCCAATCCAACGGTCAGCAACGCGCCAATCAATCTGGTCGCACGCGTTGGTGATGCGGCGCCGGTTGCTTCAATC
The DNA here is from genome assembly GCA_039930585.1 of Gemmatimonadaceae bacterium. GTDB lineage: Bacteria > Gemmatimonadota > Gemmatimonadetes > Gemmatimonadales > Gemmatimonadaceae > Gemmatimonas. The sequence goes on along the minus strand of JBDTTO010000227.1, from coordinate 4,185 downwards.
GGTATTACCAACGTATCACCTGACATCTTCACCGAACGTCTGGACGCATCGTTCAGTGGTGCAGCACCAGTCGGTTTCACTACGTCAGGTTCGATCACTGGACTCGCCGCGCAGGGCAGCAGCACTGCACTCAAGGCCGCGCTCAACACATCAACCGCCGGCGTGTTCAGCGGCAACGCCAACATCGGCCTTACGTCAAGCGGCGTTGGCACAACGGGCGCAGCAGACTTCGCACTCGCACCAGGTTCGGCTTCACTCAACGGCAAGGTGTACGCGGCGGCAATCGGTTTGGTGAACACACCGTCCGTTGACTTCGGCATCGTACACGTTGGTGATGTTGTCTCGGCACAGAACGTTTCCGTCAGCAACAGCGCGACACCGGTTGCATTGAACGACGTGCTCAAGGGCGATATCACGGGCGGCAGCGCGCAGTTCGGTGTGAGCGGCTCGCTCGGAGGCATTGCGGCTGGTAACACGAACAACAGCAGCCTGAACGTTGGCTTCAACACCGGCAACGCAGGCGTGTACACAGGTTCTGCTTCCGTGAATCTCAAGAGCAGCAACCCCGACATGGCCGACCTCTCACTTGGCAGCACATCGGTTGGCCTCAAGGGAACCGTCAACAACTATGCGTCGGCAGCGTTTGCGAAATCGTCCGGCTCGGGCGCGTTTAACTTCATCAACGGCGGATGGGTGCTCGATTTCGGATCCGTTGCGATGAATTCATCAAGCTTGTCTGCCTCGCTTGGTGTGAAGAACACTGCAACCGGCCCGGCTGATGATCTGAACGGCGCGTTCCAGTTTGGTGCGCCATCGGCATTCGGCTTTACAGGTTTCTCGCAGTTCACGGGCGTTGGTGCGGGCGCAATCTTTGGCGGACTTGGCGTGCTGTTCAACACCACGTCACTGGGCCAGTTCTCGCAGATCGTCACGCTCAACTCATTCGGCAGCAACATGAGCGGATACATGGGCAACCTCGCCGACTTGCAACTCACCGTAATGGGTAACGTGACGGGTGTTGTCACACCGCCAGTAACCACCGCGCCGGAACCCAGCACGTTTGTTCTGATGATTGCTGGTCTTGGATTTGTTGGCTGGGCGCGTAAGCGTCACTCTACCCGCAACGCACGCTGATTCGCTCGCGAAATTTTGTACGCAGTAATCCCTTAGCCGGACTCCACATGCTCACACGTTCGCAGTATCTGACTTTGACCGGACTTGGTTCAGCGGCACTGCTGCTGGTCGTCACCAATGGTGCGTTGTTTGCGTCCAACAAGTCCACACAGTCGGACATCAACATGCGTCAGGCGGCCGTACAGCAAACGGCGCAACTGCAGGTCCTGCAGACAGAAATCGCGAAAGCATTGGCCGAGTTGGCCATCAAGAGCGATGACAAGGCGGTGTTTGACATGTTGGCGGCGAACGGAATTACCGTGACCAAAAATGCGACTTCGGGTGCGAAGCCTGAATCCTCCAAACGCTGAACGGAGATCACTCATGTCTAACACATCCAAAGCAAAACCACTGACCAGCGAACGTTTTATTCAGCCAACGTCTGTGCGCGGTCATGAACGTGCGCCAGAGAAGGCCGAGCATTCAATTTTTACGCCGCTGTTGTTGCTGGCGGTTGCAATTGTTGGGTGGTTTGCATTTCAAACCATTCAACTCAACAGCGAGCGCGTTGATCTGGCTGGAATCAAAGCAAATCAGGCCACGCAGGTTGATGCAGCGACGAAGATTCGCAAGGATTTGGACAGTCTCGCAACGCACACGCAGCGCTTGGCGAATTCAGGCAATGCAAACGCGCAGGTGATTGTTGAAGAGCTGCGCAAACGTGGTGTGACGATCAAAACGCCGTAAGCAACGAAAGAAAAACGAAAGCCGGAAGTAACGCGAACTCAGCACTGCGCTGAGCCGGTAGCGGTGAGACGTATCTCCGCTACCGCCGCGTCCTCCGCGTGATTGCAGTTCCGCAGTTATCAAATGCAAGTGTCGCCGAAGTACGCCCGGTGCTCGTTGAATAGATTGAGTAATGACCAAATCGTTGACCGACGTTCTGACCTTCCGTACCGGCCTTACCGCGCGTAATCGCGTTGTGCTGGCGCCCATGACCAACAAGCAAAGTCACGCCGACGGCACTCTGTCCGATGATGAATTCAATTGGCTGCTCTCGCGCGCCGACGGCGGCTTCGGTTTGGTGATGACTTGCGCAGCACACGTGGCGAAAGACGGGCAGGGCTGGCCTGGTGAGCTTGGTATCTACGACGATGCACAGTTGCCGGGCCTTACGCGCCTCGCCAGCGCTCTGCGCGAGCGTGGCGCGGCGTCGATGGTGCAGATATTTCACGGAGGCGTGCGCGCGGACGTGAGCGTTTCTGGCGTGCAGCCGTGGAGCGCCAGCGAACACGAGGGCGCACGCGCGGCAAACGAAACCGATATTACGCGAGTGATTCAGCAATTCGCCAAGGCGGCCAAACGTGCAGAGACGGCGGGCTTTGACGGAGTGGAGTTACACGGCGCGCACGGGTATCTGCTCACGCAATTTCTGAGCACCGTGGAGAATGTGCGTACCGATCAGTGGGGCGGTTCGCTCGAAAATCGCGCGCGCCTCATTCGCGAAGTCGCGCGAGCCGTCCGGGCGGCGACGAGTAAACGCTTCACCGTGGGTGTGCGCCTGTCGCCCGAAGATTTCGGGAATGCGAAAGGTCTCGATCTCGACGAGAGCATTCAGGTCGCAAAATGGCTCGCGGACGATGGCGTGGGTTTCATTCACTTGTCGCTGTGGCGTTCGGCGCTGAACACTCACAAATATCCGGAGCAACATGCGCTGCCGTTGTTTCGAAACGCACTGCCCGATGACGTCACCATTCTTGTCGCGGGCGCAGTCTACACGCCTGGTGAAGCGAACGCGTTGCTCGCATTAGGCGCCGACGGAATCGCGTTGGCCCGTTCGGCAATTCTCAATCCGGACTGGCCGTTGCGAATGACCGATGAAAACTGGGAACCGCAACGTCCGCCGGTAACGGTGGCTCAGCTCAAAGCGCGCGGATTGGGCGCGGCATTTGCGGAATACATGAAGTCGTGGCGGGGGTTCGTTGTGGACGAACCCCCAACCACCTAACTCATCGCTACTTGCTCACGATAAACGTGACAGTTGCGTCAGCGCTTGAGTCCGCACCGCGCGACAGCTTGTACGTGAACGAATCGCTGCCCGTGTAACCAGCGTTCGGCGTGTAAACAAATCCGCCGTTCGCGTTCAGAACTACTTTGCCGTGTGCAGGTTTTGTACCAATTGCTGCGGTCAACGGCGATGCATCACCACGTGCACCCGCGCCAACCAACCCAGGCGCACCAACAGTCACTGGCTTGCCCGCGCTCACAGCGTACACGTGATTGACCGCCGTGATCGCTGGTGCTGCACCACCACGTCCGCCACCTGCGCCGCCGCCGCGCCCAGCCGGAACCGCCGGCATCTTGTCCGCCGCAAAACGCGGGAGATTTTCATCACGATTCGCAAGATGCAGCATCAACGACGCCGAAATAATCGCGTTGTGAATCACGTCTTCTGGAACGATACGTTCATAGTTATCCAGATTGGTGTGCCACGTGGTGCTGTTGTATTCGATGTTGTCCTGCTGCGTGCCAATGCCTGGAAGTCCGGCGACGGCAAACGCTCCGTTGTCGCTGCCACCTTCAACGCGCGCCGTTGATGCAGTGGCGCCGTAGATACCAAAGTCTTCAAACGGCTTGAGATACTGCGCGAGAATCAACGCGCTTTCGGGCGGTCCAAAGATTGATGCACCACGCACACGTCCCGTGCCGTCATCAATGTTCCAGTACGCCACCAGCTTATTGAAATCCTTCGTTGGCTCTTCGGCCGAACCGAAGTGCTGCTTCACGTAGGCGAATGAGCCGAGCAATCCTTCTTCTTCGCCGCTCCAGAGTGCAACACGAACAGTCCGACGCGGTTTCGCGCCCGTCGCCATCAAAATGCGCGCCGCTTCCATCATGATTGCGCAACCAATGGCGTTGTCTGTTGCGCCGGTTGCACTCGTCCACGAATCAAGATGACCACCCATCATCACGACTTCGTCGCTCTTGTCGGTGCCTGGAATATCTGCCACAGTCACGTACGACGTTTTGCCTTCCGGATAAAACGTGTTCTGCACGTTGAACTCAACGTTG
>JBDTTO010000226.1:0-5685 GCA_039930585.1 Gemmatimonadaceae bacterium | reverse complement strand
GCACGCGCTGCCGTTGTTGGCGCACCTCACGCACTGCCGGTGGTTCGATAAATGGCAGAAGATGCGGATGGTGGGGAAAAGTCAGAACAAGCCACTGGCAAACGACAGCAGGAAGCGCGCGAAAACGGACAGATCGCCAAGAGTCCGGAGCTCATGACCGCGGCGTTTCTGCTGGGCTCGATCATGACGATGTCGTATGCGGGCCCAACGTTGTGGTCGTTTCTGCTTGACACCATGGGGCAGAATCTTCGCTCCGCGGCCGATGAAAATAACGGCACCATGGCCATGGTCGCATGGATTCAGAGTTTGGGTTTCGATACTCTCGTTGCGATGAGTGGATTGATGGCTGCCATGGCCGCGATTGCAATCACTGTGCAATACGCGCAGACCGGCGGCATCATGAGCAGCAAAGTACTCGCACCGAAATGGTCGCGTCTTAATCCGATCAACAACGCAAAGAATCTTGTTGGTGTGCAGGGCTACATCGAGCTCGGCAAATCGCTGCTCAAGATGTTGATCGTGAGTTGGGCGGCATATGCGACTGTTGCACCAGCCTGGCCGGACATTCAGGCACTTGCCGGACAAAGCCCGGATTCAATGCTGGCCGTTGTACACAAGTACGGTTTCGCATTGCTCAAGAACTGCGGCATGATGTTTCTCGCGTTGGCAGGTGCGGATTACGCGTTGCAGCGCTGGCGCACGAATGAGTCCATGAAAATGACCAAGCAACAGGTCAAGGACGAAGCCAAGTCGCAGGAAGGTGATCCAGGTATCAAGGGACGTCGTCGCAGTGTCGCGCGTGAACGTTTGCGCCGTCAGATGTTTGCGAACGTCAAGAAGGCCGATGTCGTGATTGTAAACCCGACGCACATCGCTATCGCGCTCAAATACGACACCGACATTGCGCCAGCGCCATACGTGCTCGCAATCGGTCAGCGCAAAATCGCGCAGCGCATCAAAGAACTCGCATTTCAGCATGGCATCCCAGTGATCGAAAACAAACCACTCGCCCGCGCGCTCATCGCATCCGCGACGGTGGGTTCCGTCATTCCCGTCGAGATGTATCTCGCTGTGGCCGAAGTGCTGGCCTTTGTACTGAAACAACGTGAGCGTTATGGCATGGCGTGGAAAGGAACGGCCGTAGCATGACCGCCGCCGCCATGCCCATGTACACGGGCTCGATCGCGTCGAAAAAACGCGCTGAAGTTGGACTTGCGATTGCGGTCGTTCTCGTCATTGCGCTGATCGTTGTACCACTGCCTCCGCTGATTCTGGATTTGTGTCTCGCCGCGAGCATCGGACTGTCGTTGGTGGTGTTGCTGGTTTCGTTGTACACCACCAACCCGCTCGACTTCAGCGGTTTCCCCGCACTGTTGCTGCTTCTCACGCTGTTCCGAATTGGACTCAACGTTTCGTCCACGCGTTTGATTCTCACGCACGGACATGCAGGCAAGGTTATTGAAGCGTTTGGAAATCTCGTTGTCGGCGGCAACTACGCTGTTGGTATCGTCATCTTCCTGTTGTTGATCGGCATCAACTTCATCGTTATCACGAAGGGTGCCGGTCGTATTGCAGAAGTTGCGGCGCGTTTCACGTTGGACGCAATGCCTGGCAAACAGATGGCGATCGACGCCGATTTGTCGGCCGGACTGATTGACGAAAAAGATGCGCGCGCGCGTCGCGATGAAATCTCGCGCACCGCTGACTTCTATGGCGCGATGGACGGTGCCTCGAAGTATGTGAAAGGTGACGCGGTACTGGGCTTGATGGTGCTCGCGGTCAACATTCTGGGCGGCATCTTCATTGGCGTCATTCAACGCGGAATGCCCCTGGCAAAAGCGGCCAGCACGTTCACGTTGCTGACTGTTGGTGATGGACTTGTTTCGCAAATTCCCGCGCTGATCATTTCAACGGCGGCCGGTCTCATGGTGACGTCAGCCACGGGCGGCGATCGCATGGGCGTGGTGTTGTCCGCGCAGTTGGGTGCACACCCACGCGCGTTGTGGATTGCATCCGGTGTGCTGGGAATGTTCGCAATTGTACCGGGCTTGCCGATGTTTCCGTTTGTTGCACTCGCGGGAACGTGCGCACTGTTGGCGCGCAACTCGGGCAAGAATGAAATCCAGCGTGCAGAAATGGCCGAGATTGCAGCAGCGCCCGTTGCGGAGTTGCCGGCACCGGCCGATCCGATGCGCGACCTGTTGCAGATCGATCCGATTGAACTGGAAGTTGGTTACGCACTTATCCCGCTGATTGACGAAGGACAGGGCGGCGATTTACTCGAACGCATTTCACTGCTGCGCAAACAAGCCGCGATGGAAATGGGCATTCTTGTGCCGCCCATTCGTATTCGCGACGACATCCGTTTGCCGGCCAACGAATACGTCATCAAGCTGCGCGGTTCTGAAGTTGCGCGTGGTGAAGTGTTGCCGCGTTTCCTCATGGCGCTCAACACGGGCGGCGTGGTTATGGAAATTGACGGCCTTGAAACAGTTGATCCGTCGTTCGGCATGCCGGCGCGCTGGATTTCGGGCGCACGTCGCACGGAAGCCGAAGCGGTTGGTTACGTCGTTGTTGAACCGACAACGGTTGTTGCCACGCACCTGATGGAAACGCTCAAGACCAGCGCATCCGATTTGCTTGGTCGCCAGGAAGTGCAGGAAATGGTCGAGACGCTCAAGAAGACGCATCCCGCGCTCGTGGAAGAAATCATTCCCGGCAAGGTGTCGCTGTCTGTATTGCATCGCGTGTTGCAGCGCCTGTTGCGCGAGCGCGTTCCGATTCGCGATCTCGTCACGATTCTCGAAGCGTTGGGCGACGGCGCGGATTCCACCAAGGATCCCGAAGCGCTCACAGAGTTCGTGCGCAAATCGCTCACCAACGTCATCGCTCGCATGTTCGCCGATGCCACTGGAACAGTTCGCGGCATCACGATTGGTGCGCGTCTTGAATCGGCACTGCTTGGTCTGTTCTCACCGCGTGCTGCAACTGGCGGCATTCCCTTGCTGACTCCGGATACACTCGCTGCAATGCTTCGTGATTTGAATCATCTCGCTACTACGTACGCAACGGATGGACGTCCGCTGCCGCTCATTACGCCGCCGTCACTGCGCGTTGGTGTGCGTCGACTGATTGAACCAGTGTTGCCGTCGCTGCCGGTTGTTTCGTTGGCGGAATTGCCGCCTGCTATCACGCTGAGCAGCGTAGCCACATGGGAGATGCCACATGCTTGAAAGATTTCTGGGCGCTGATCTCTCCACTGTTGCCGATCGCGCACGTCGAAGCTTTGGTGATGACGTCATGATCCTGCACACGCGCATGGTCCGCGATGGTGGTGTGCCAATGGTTGAAGTGATGGCCGCCTCGGCCACCTCACTTGAGCGTGTGCGTTCTCGCATCGAAGCGAAACCATTTCCGTCATTCAAGAAACCGAACGGTCGTCCGTATTGCATTGCGCTGGTTGGACCAACAGGCGCTGGCAAAACAACGACGGCCGCAAAACTCGCAGTCAAGAAAGATGCGTTTGGAAGTGCACGCGTTGGACTCATTACCATCGACACGTATCGCGTTGGTGGAATGGAGCAGCTCAACACGTATGCCGATCTTGCCGACGTGCCATTCGAAGTTGTATACGACGTCAGCGAAGTTGATGCGACACTCAAGCGTCTCTCCGCGTGCGACGTTGTCATTATCGATACACCAGGTCGCAGTCCCGCAGCAGCTGAATTAACTGAACGCTGGCGCTCGTTGCTGGACGCGTTCGCTCCCGATGAAGTGCATCTCGTTGTCCCGGCGACCCTGCGCGCAGACCTCGCTCTGCATGCAGCACGCGCCTACGGCACGACGCGCGAACATCGTGGCGCAACACACGTCCTGCTTACGAAGCTGGATGAAGTACCACGCGAAACCGGTGTTGCCGATCTCGCGATGTCATTGGAACTGCCTGCACGATGGATTGCCGATGGTCAGGACGTACCAACGGATCTCAAGCCTGGTGCTTCGCGCATTTTGCGTGGCTACGGTTTGTCAGCTGACGTAGAACCCGATTGGATGCCCGCATGAGCACCATGACGGGAACACCTTCGCGTGCGCCGCAGGCGATTGCACAACGCGTTATGCCCAACGTTGCATCGCAATCCGATGCGATGAAGCGCAGTGCATCCAGTGCAAACGCATTCAAAGCAGGCGTACACGCCGTTGCAGGTGCAGGTGTGCCAACGATGTTGTGTGCAAGCGGAAAAGGTGGCAGCGGAACGTCATTGGTATCGGCATTAATTGCCGTTGCCGCGGCAGGAGATGGTCGTCGTGTGCTGTTGGTTGATGCCGATGATCTTGTTGGTCCGCACTCAATGTTGCTTGGCGTGAAACCGTGGGCCGGATGGCAGGATTTGCGCGGTGGACGCGTGCAAATTCGCGACGTGGCAACACCTGTTTCTGCCTCACTTACGCTCGTAGCGGGCGGTATGCCGCGTCGTGCGGCCGATGATGCGAATACCACACCCAATGCAGCCGAACGTCGCGCGTGTTTGCGCCGTGTCAGTGCGCTTGGAGAGGGTCATGACCTCGTTGTTGTCGATTGCGGATCGCGTTTGGAAACAGTGCTCGCAGCTGTGGCACCACAAATGCATGAGAGGGTTGTGGCGGTGATGTCCGGTAAGGATCCCATCGCAGTGGCTGCAACGTTCGCGTTATGCAAAGCCATTCACCAACGCTACTCCGAACTCAATATCGACGTGGTTGTGAATCGACACGATACCGAAGAAGCCCGTCAGTGTTTTGACGCCCTTGCAATGGGCGCGCGTCAATTCATGCCCACCTGCCCGATTCAGTTTGCTGGTTCAGTTCCACTCGATTCAACGCTGGATGCGGTGCTGCGCGCTGGAATGCCCTTCCTCGATGCCGCCGCCGGTTCGCCCGCAGCACACGCCGCTCATGAACTCGCGCTCCGTGCGCTGACCGCCACGACTTCCTCACGCCTTGGTCTCTGACAGTGCCTATTCTTACTCCATCTCGTACGCCCGTCGTCAATTCCAAGCTTTGGCAGTCGTATCAGGACGGCAACATCATTGCACGCAATCGCCTGCTGGAAGAACATCTGGGCCTCGTACACCACGTTGCACGCCAGATGTCACGCACGCTCGCCGTGCGCGCCGACTTCGACGAACTGGTGAGCGCAGGAACGATGGGTTTGATGTCGGCACTTGAAGGCTTCGATGCTTCACGCGGACTCGCCTTCAGCACCTTTGCTGCTCCACGTATTCGCGGCGCCATTCTCGACGAACTGCGCAAACAGGATCACGTGCCCCGCTCGATTCGCCGCAAGACGCGCGAAATCGCCGCCGCTCGCGAAGCCCTCATGCGCGAAACCGGCCACTCGCCAGACGACAAACAAGTCGCCGGACAGCTGGGTGTTGACGTGCAGACGTTGTGGCGCTGGCAGGCTGACATCGAAGGCGCGCACCACATCCCACTTGATCGCGCTCCTGGCGAACGCGAAAGCCATGCACCGTCCCCGGTTGAAGTGCTGAGCAGCGAAGATGACGGCGACGTCGAAGACGCACTCACGCACGAACAGGAAGTGAAGTTCCTCAAGGAAGCGATCGTGAACCTCAAGGAACAGGAACGCATCGTGCTCTCGCTGTACTACTTCGAAGAACTCAAGCTGCACGAAATCGCCAAGGTGCT
>JBDTTO010000225.1:0-5695 GCA_039930585.1 Gemmatimonadaceae bacterium | reverse complement strand
GCTTGCCTACACCGTTGATGCCGCCGATCGCATTGGCAACGGCATCTACGTACTCAAACCGTCAACAGGCGAAACACGCGCGCTGAATACGGCCGTTGCTGATTACGATCAGATGGTGTGGAGCGAGGAAGATTCGCACCTCGCTGTTATTCGTGGCGACAAAACGCGCGGCATGCGTCAGAAAACGAACACGTTGCTGGCGTGGAAGTTTGTTGCAGCCGCCGCACCCACGGCCGTTGAATGGAATCCGGCAACCGACGGCGCGTTTCCAAAAGAACATGTGCTTAGCGAATACACGGCGCCGCGTTGGAGCAAGGACGCGTCGCAGCTGTTTGTCGGATTCAAGGAACAGGAAGCGGAAATTGCGGCGGCCGATTCACTCAAGGCCAACGTTGATATCTGGCACTGGAAAGATCCGGATACGCAAGCGTCGCAGATGATTCGCCTCAACCAGGACCGTCGTTCGACGTACGGAGGTGTGTTATCACTCGCGCCGGTGAAGTTTACGCGTCTGGCCGACACCAGCATGCGTACGGTTGCGACAACGGCTGGCGGCAAGTGGGGCATCGGTCGGGACGATGCGCCGTATCGCAACGATCCGATGAACACGCAGAATCGCACGGACTACTATCGCGTAAACCTTGCCGATGGCTCACGCACGTTGATTGCAAAGAATCTCACGCGCACGTACGGCACGTCGCCGGATTCAAAGTGGTTTTTGTATCTCAAGGACAAACACATCATTGCGTACAACACCGAAAGCGCGACGTCGTTTGTGCTTGATGCAACCGCCAAGCGTTTGTTCGTTGATATCGATGATGATCACGCCGCCGACAAACCACTGTACGGGATTGCCGGATGGGCGCGCGATGGCAAATCCGTGCTTGTGAACGATGAATTCGATATCTGGCAGTTGCCACTCGATCCCGCAGGCAAGCCGGTAAACCTCACCAATGGTATGGGTCAATCGCAGCAGATTGTGTTTCGTCTCGCACGATTGAGCGGCGGTGGCGGTCGTGGTGGACGCGGCGGCGGTGGCGGCGCCACTGATGATGATGGCATCGATATGTCGAAGCCACTGTTCATGTCCGCGTACGGACAGTGGAGCAAGAAGTCGGGCTACTACGAAACGGTCGCTGGCCAGAATCCAAAGGCGCTCATTTGGGATGACAAACAGATTGGAGGCGCATCCAAAGCCGACAGCGCCGATCGCGTGATTTTCACCGAGCAAACGTTCAAGGAATTTCCCGACGTCTGGGTTTCAACCACGAAATTTGAAGCGCCGAAAAAAGTCACCGACGCGAATCCGTTCATCAAGGAATACGCGTGGGGCAGCAAGATGTTATTCGACTACAAGAATTCGCACGGACGCAAGTTGCAGGGCACCATCACGCTGCCAGCCAACTATGTGCCGGGCAAGAAGTATCCGATGATTGTGTTCCACTACGAGATCATGTCGAACACGCATCACACGTTCTCGCAGCCGGTGTACGATGATCGCCCGCAAATGAGCACGTACGCAAGCAACGGCTACATCGTCATGCAGCCGGACATTGTGTACGACATCGGTAAACCGGGAACGTCGGCGCTGGATTGCGTTACGGCCGCGACAAAGAAAGTGATCGAGATGGGCCTCGCCGATCCGAAACACATCGGGTTGCAAGGGCACAGCTGGGGCGGATACGAATCGTCTTTCATCGTTACACAAACCGACATTTTTGCTGCCGTCGTGACGGGCGCGCCGCTCACGAACTACATCAGCATGAACAACATTCTCTACAAGCAAAGCGGAAACTTGAACAGTGCGTTGCTTGAAACCGGCCAGGGCCGCATGGGCGAGAACGTCACGCCGTACAACAGTCGGGATTTGTGGGTGAGTCAGTCGCCAATCGAGCATGTGCGCAATATCAAGACGCCGTTCATGATTCTGCAGGGAACGGCCGACGGCGCGGTTGACTGGAATCAGGGTTTGGAGTTCTTCAACGCCGCACGTCGAAACGGCAAGGAAGTCATCTTCCTCTCATACCCGAATGAGCCGCATCATTTGGCGATCAAGGAAAACCAGAAGGATTTCCAGACGCGCATGAAGCAGTACTTCGATCACTACCTGATGGACGCACCGGCTCCAAAGTGGATGACCGACGGTTTGCCGCAGACAAAAAAGTATTCGCCCAATCGTTAGTTCAGCTTTGATGCACGGTTGCAAAAGCGGTCCGCTTCAATTGAGGCGGACCGTTTTGAATTATCGAGCCACTGAAATTCGTCGGCTGGACGTCGCGATCACATTCGGCCCTTTCGACATCTCAGTGATCAAATCATACGGCCCCGGCTGCAGATTCGAAATATCAAGCAACACCGTTCGCACCTGAATCGGCACCGCTCCGTCAATGGTCCGCCTGATGTGTCCACGATCTGGTTCGCGCCAGGTGATCTTGACTGAAGAATTCGGATTGCCCGCGACATTGATTGCCATTCCCAAACGACGAAACGCGCTCAACGATTCGCGACGCACCATGCGAACGCTCACCGACACCGTGTCGTTGTCGCGTATTCCGTACGACTCCCAGTACACGCCAATTCGATGAAGCGACGCCAGCGAGATGTTGGTGCTCCCCGCCATCTGATTGAGCAACGCATCACTTGGTGAAGCCAATCCGCTGTCACCAAGTGCAATGCGAAGAATTGCGGGATCCGACAGTGCAACTTCGCCTGGTTTCATTGCACTTAAGGTTGCGGGCGGGATAATGCCGCGCCGAGTGCGTGCGTCTACGCCGTCTGGTTTCGGGTCACTGATTTCAAGCGCAAACAAAGTTGGCACGCTTGAAATGCGTCCCTGCATCTCAAGCGTTGCTGATCGGGAAATCTGTTGTGTGCCCAGAATTTCTACCGAATCGGGACCTGGCGTGACCAACATGACCGCCACACTGCCATCACTCAAACTCTTGAGAGACGTTGCACTGAGTTCATGCGCGCTTGCAATCAACACGTCCTTGTCTCGACGCATCAACGCGAGCTGTCCCTCGGGAATTGTCTCAAGTCTGCGCACGCGCGACATGTGTTCGTCCGGCCACCATCGCGCGGGGTGATTGAGTGGCGCGTTGCCGTACAAGTCCCACGATGTATCGCTGACCGCAAACGGCGCATCCAGTGCGGACCAGCTGGGCAATGTATGAATGCGACCAGGAAAATATTCGTACGTTGTGTACGGCGACTGCGAAGTGTTGCCAAATGACTCGATCCACGAATCGTGCGCCTTGTCCACGGCATCGCCACCCCAGCCCATGTAGCCGGGCCAGCCATAACGCGTGATCAGCCGAACAAATCCATCCATCGGATTCTCTTTCGACCAATAGCGAAACCGGCCGTCCGTTGGAAATGACGTTTGCAACAGGAGACGGACGTTTCGCGCTTCATGCTCCGCGCGACGCTCGTTGCCCGCTTGCGAGTACATCGGATCGGCCAGCCACCACAATCGATCACTCGTGCGCTGCCGCGCGTCACACGACAACGTCGTGAATTCTTCGCGACGTTTCGCCGGCAACAAATTCGCAATGTCCAACCACGAGCAACGTTCATTGACCGGCATGTGCATGTTGGCCGAATCAAATGCGAGCGATGCCTGATCAAAGTTGGTGCGACGAACATAGACGTAGCCTCGATACAGCTGGCACCACCAGAGCTCACTGTGACACTCCTTTGCCACCATCAGTGCGCTATCGCTCAAACCCTGATCGAGCAAAAACCGCACGTGTTGTCCGACAATGGTTCCGTCATTCGGATACGCCAATTCAGCACGCTCAAAACTTTCCAGCAAACGCGCGCGCGCGGCACGAACAGCTGGACGAACGGCGGAATTGATTGCTGCATCCGCGCTGTCGCTCTCAGAAACCGTGATGCCATCCACGAATTTCAACGGCCCGCCCAACGACCAGCTGGGGCAAATTGAAAACGAACTGGTGGTACTCAGAATAGCGGAATATTCGCCATCCAGAGCAACAACACCCTCATGTGTCTTCGTTGATTCGCGCGTGTGGCAATGCTGATAACTGTCCCGCATCATTCCCTGTTTGACCGGCGGACCAAATTTCTTGCCACCGGCAATTGGCCAGTCTTTCAGTTGACTGTACCGCCACGCCTTGTTCCAGACGTCAAAAAATGCGATCACATCCTGAATCAAGTCAGCGGTAACTGAATCGCTTGCCGCGGTCGAGGTACCAGAGTGCGAAACAATCGACGAGCGCGCAAACAAGATCGGCGCATGATCGGGTTTAACCGCAGGTGCGATCGCACTCGCGACAACAATGGCGATACTGGATAGAAATCCGGAATGCCTGACTCTTCGCGGCGTCGCGAACAACCGGCTTAAACGCATTGGAACGGCGGGCTGGAAGTGCCGCGATAGGACGGGGGTCGCGGTCGCCTACAATACTGCGGCGGCCCGAGGTTCGGTAAGCAGTCCGAATGCAGAAAGATCAGCGTCGCCGCGTCGGCATCTCCCTTTCAGAGAGGGAATGATCCGCCACAGTGCGATTCGATACCCTTTGCAGCCCTCGGGCGTCTACTAATCACGGTGCATGTCTCGCCACCGGGCGAGTCGCTGGCTCTGGCTTTGTCTTCGGATCGCCCAACTTCACATGTGGTTCATACAAACGTCCGTTGACGCACTGGCGCTCCCGACTGACAGCGTGGGTCGCACTACGCTGACCGGCAGCGCAGACGCCTGGAATCATCTGGTGCGCGACAACTCGTTTGATGGCGACGAACGCTCGGCGATCAGTAACACGCCTCTCAAATGGAGTATCTGGGCGTGGCAGCAGCTCGGACGACGCGTGCAACTGCACGATGCCATCGCTGCGCATGAGCCACTTGCCGAAATGGTACGCGCCGAACCGATGCGTGCCTGCGTGTTCGCGCGATTTCCGAAGCCCGGCAAACGACAGGCCGACAACACGCTTGAACTGATTGTTGTGGTGCCGCCCGAACAGTTTGCGCGGTACGAGACGCTGGTGCAGTTCGCAATGACCTTGCCGTCCGGACACGTTTCCATTTCGGTTCCTTCGCCGCTCGCCATACTGAATGCCGACGCCAATGTCACCAATCGCTCGCTGATCACTCCAGGCACAAACGGGTTGGTCGAAGGTTTGGAAATGGTGGTCGCTCGTGGCCAGGTCAAAACATTGAGCAAAACCGATTTGCGCAGCGAACGTCGCAGTGCGCCAACCGTTCATGCACCCGCTAATCTGCTGCATGACGATGGCGACGATTGGTTGTTGTTTGCGGCCGATCGGCAGGAAGAAGTTCCTGAACTGGAAGATTCGAGAAAGGATTAATTGCGCGTCGCTCCTTGTGCGCGACGCCCGACCGATGCCAGCCGATCAGCAATTAGGGCGTCATCTCAATCAGTTGAATTGGCGTCCACTGAACGGTTCGGCGCCGGAATCGCTGGTGAGATATAACCCGGCATTGAATCAACGCAGGTGATGTACAACGCGCGTCCCATCAAGCAAGCCGTTGTGTATTCCAACCAGCCGGAGTTTGCCGTCTGTGCCAATGAAATCGTGATTGAATTGGCCGATGCGCCCGCACTTCCGCCTATCGAGTAACTGCCAGTTGCGAAGGCAAAACCGTACTACGCAAAAATTCTTGTCGACATTGCTGCGCACAGCAATCAGGCGCGTCTATCTCCAGTCCGGTT
>JBDTTO010000224.1:0-5713 GCA_039930585.1 Gemmatimonadaceae bacterium | reverse complement strand
GCCTTCACCGCCGGCGCCGGGTGCGACAGCACAACTCACCGCCGAAGCACGCGATTCGAAGGGGCGTGCAGTTCCGGGTGCAACTGGATTCACTTTTACATCGACTGATCAGTCGGTGGCGGTTGTCACGGCTACGGGCGCAATGACAGCTATTGCTCCGGGCGCGGGACAGATCACAGGTGCCGCGACGGTCGGTGGCACAGCACTCACTGGCTCGGCGTCAGTGTCGGTTTCTTTTCCCACGACAGCTTCAGGAAGCACTGACGCGGCCGTCACTGCAACGGCGAGCAATGCGTTCACGCCACCGGTTGTAAACATTCGGACGGGTGGCACCGTGACGTGGACTTTTGAAGCCGTGCAACACAACGTCACGTTTGCGGGCGGCGGTGGTGCACCAGCAAACATCGGCAACACCGCCTCGGGTCAGGTGGCGCGCACGTTTGGATCAGCGGGCAGCTTCACCTATGATTGCACACTACACCCCGGAATGCAGGGCAGTGTCGTTGTAGCAAACGCGGCGCCAGCGGGCATTAATACAATTCTGAACGGCGCCAATGAACGTCCCGCTGCAGTAACGACAACGGGTGCAGGCGCGGCCATGTTCACCGTAAACGGAACGACGGTGAATTACGTGGTGACGTTTGCGCGATTGAGCGGCGCACCAATTATGGCGCACATTCATGGTCCCGGAAATTCAACGCAAGCCGTTGGCGTGTTGGTGGACTTTCCAACAACTGGCCAGACGCAGAACAATGGTGTGCTTACCGGATCATTCAATGCAGCAAGTATTCGGAACGCCGCAATTTCCCTGGACTCTTTGCTGGTGCTCATGCGCAACGGTAACGCTTATGTGAATGTGCACACCACGCTCAATCCAGCGGGCGAAATTCGCGGGCAATTGGGTACGCCGTAGCAACTGCAATTCTCGAAACATTTGACCGCTGAGCATCAACGACATTTCGCTTCGCAGCAGTCGCATCAATCAATCGCAACTGCGCACACCAGAGCATCGGTCGTGCGCAGTTTGTGCTTTTGTCACGGCGGATACTTGAATAACGCCAACGATACCAAGTCATTCTCATCTCGGATCGTCACATACAGTCCGCGGGTTCCGGAGCCGATCAGCACGGCACGATCCGGCAGCCGAAACTGAGAGCGCTTTCCGGTTCGATCGAAGACGTCGTACGTCGACGGACCATCTTTGTCGATGAGCGTGCGCAGTACGTACAGACGTCCATCGGCGCCAGCGTGCAATGCGCGCCACAAGAATGCGGGCACGTCCAGCGGAAAAGGCGGAAGGTCGCTTTCCGTGAATACCGCAGTGCCGTCCGTATTCCGCATGTTCTGCGACACCAACACCTGTTTGGCTTTCGCCGAGAGCGGGGCATTCGGCTCGACCGGCTTTCCGCGTGTCCGCGTGCCGTTGGTCAGAATCCAGTCAATGCGATAAGGGTTGAGCAGCGCAATCGCGATGGTTCCATCTGTAAACAGTTTGGCCTGTTCGTGTGTGGACAGCGGATTCATCACCTCGAACCTGATGCCACGTTGCCCGTTCACAGTAGGGACGCGTGACAGCTGCCCGAGATTGTAGCCCTTGAGGCGCGCGAGCGTGTCTCTTTTCCCGGTGATGCTGAAGCGAATCAATCCGATAGAATCTGCATATATCGGCGCAATTTTACTCTGTCTGCTTTTTCCACTCAATCCGACGGTCATCAGCCAGTTCCAACGCGCATCCATTCCCGCGTATCCATTTAAATCGGGGGTGCGTTTTCCTCGCGCAGCGTCGGGTAATGTGATAACGCTGTCATGACGAAGCAATTGCCAGCGAAGTCCACCAGATTCGAGCATCAACGTCGAGTCTTTTCCCACCGCCTGCAACGTCGACAACGATCGATATTCGCCTGGACCATCGCCATATGCACCTACGCGGACTTTCTTCCGGGTCACCGGATTCAAAAGTGCCAACAAGTTGTGCTTGTCGTATTCCACGACCAGCACGCGCCCGTCGCTCAATTCGCGCACGGAGGTGACTGCGGTAAAATCTGTTCCGATCACCGCGATTTGTTCGATAAACGGAGGTGCACTCTGCGCAACTCCAGGCGACGCCGTAAACGCCAACGAAGCGATTGCGAACATCATCAGCACAGCGTTCACGCGCGCGCCAACTGTCAATTGTTGTCCACCGCCCGCAGTCCATGGCATCATTGCAGATTCTCTCCATAACAGGTCCGTGCGCATCAGCAGCCGATCTTGACAGAAAATGCTGTTCCAATTCGATTGCGTCAATGAGAACACTGGGCGCCCCGCGCAAAACACAGTTGATGTCATTCGCCGTTGCCCTGAGCGCGTTGGCGTTCGCGGCCTCCCACAGTGCTAATGCGCAAAACTCCGCGAAGACTGACCTTCCGCAGGTGATCGTCGTTCACGGCACCCCCGAAAACAGTCGCAGCTGCGGAATCCGGGGCTCGTCGTTTCTGTGGAGCAGCGGTGGCGTGTACGTCGATACCGTGGGACTTGCTACACGCTCGCGACAGCTCGTTGCCGCCGTTTGGTGCGTGTATCTCGCGAGTGCTGGAATTCCAGAACCGTATTCTACGCTGGGACGATGGTCCGACGCACAGCTCGCCGACGATCTCTCACTCGATCTTGGAATCGAATGGGCGCGCGCAACAAGTGCCACGGCGCGCGATTCGCGCATTCGTTTTCGTGTTGTACAAATTGACACAGGTTCGACGGAACACTTCGTTGTGAACACAATAATCGAACACGTGGATTCCGCGGGCGCGTGGTCAACACGCGCCCTTCACGCGATCTCGGCAAATGTTAAAAAAGACACCGTGCGTTTCGAATCTACGGTCGTTCCGAGGCTCGCGACCGCGCTGCGTTGGATCTCTTCACCAATCGAGTTTGTTCGCATTGACACAGGAACGGTCGACACGTTGCGTGCACGCGCCGCCACCGATTTCGTGGCGCACATTCGTCGGCGCGCGGGCATCGCGTCGGCGGCCGGCGAGCACGTTCTGTACCTGTACACACGTGCCGGAAACGGTCGTGACGTGCTTGGCTTCTCGGAATTCGCGGGCGCTATCGACGGATTTTCCTCCAAGGCTCCCACGCAGTTTGTATTTGCTAATGTGTCGCTCGCGGGTGAGTTCTATCGCCACGAACTCGTGCATGTTGCGTTCATGGCTTCTCCCACCACTCTCAGCAACTCTCTCAACGAATCCCTGGCGAAAGCGCTTGGAGGCACGTTACAGCGCACATGGTCAGAATTCGTGTGCTAAGAACGTTCTCTCGTACTCAAGCCAGCCGACGTTGCCAACCTGCCGGCTCTGTTCGCAAAACCCGATACCACCATGGAAAACAGTTGGCTACGCGAATGGGAGACGGCATTCTTCATCGACTTGATGGTGACCGAATCGGGTGATGAAGCGCTGCGCAAATTGATTAACACACCGTACGACCTCAGCACGCGTGCCTCCACTCGTCAGAGTTTCGCCACCATCATGGGATTGTCGGTTCCGGATTTCATGAGCCGAGTGTCGACTCGTTATTCAGACAAAGCACTGGCACAGCGCTGCAAGAACTGACCGGACTTTTTACCGTCAGTTAGTTTGTTTCTGCAGTCGATTGTCCCGCTAATCACGCTTCAGCTCCATCCCGATTATGAGCACTCCACTGCTGTCCGCCAGCCAATCCGCGCCCTCGGCTGCACGCGCAGCCAAGAGGAAATTCTTCTTGACGGTGCTGAGTGTTGTGCCATTTCCTGTCAAATTGTGGGCCGCACGCAAAATCGCGCCCAATCTTGTGCGCTACTTACCCGGAAACCGAGCCGTCGAAATTCCCGATTACGGCGGACAGTTTCGAATGGCGTTGAACACCAGATTCCCAATCGAAACGATGATGATTGTCGACAACTACGAACCGATTACCCGGCTCGTCGTAAAGCGATTGGTCATGCCCGGCGACCACTGCGTGGACGTAGGCGCGAACGTTGGCGGGATCTCCGTTCTGATTGCAGCTAACGTTGGCCCAACAGGTCGTGTGTTGTCGTTCGAGCCGTCGCCAAGTACGTATGCGCGTCTTCGCAAGAATCTTTCGCTCAATCCGCAACTCAACGGGCGTCTCACGGCGGTGCAGGCTGGCTTAGCCGACAAAGCGGGCGAACTGCGATTGGTCGAAGACGAAACTGTACCAGGCAATGCAGCACTGTACGCATCGGGCGGAACTGCAATCCCAGTCATAACGTTTGATGCGGCAGTCGAAGAACATGCATTCGGACACGTCAACTTCATCAAGATTGACGTGGAGGGAATGGAGTACGAAGTGTTGCTCGGCGCGCGCAAAACGCTCGAAGAATCGCAACCCGTCATGTATTTCGAAACCATGACGCAAAACGAAGATGCACGCGGCAGCCCGCAGTTCGCACTCATTGAACAGTTGCTCAAGCCAATGGGTTATCACCTGTTCGACGTCAAACGCGACGGGCAACTCACCGGAGTTTCCGTCAACACGCATGGCGACAACACGCTCGCGGTGCCTGCGCAACGAGTCGACGAAGTGCGCCAGCGACTGAGTCAATCCAGCTGATCTGGCCGAACATAGGAACAAATATCTGAGTTGTATTTGCGACCTGCCACACTGGCATCATTCTGCCATTATGGGCATCTTTCACTTGCGTCACACCCGCAATCGACAACTCAAGCCCGGCCCTATGACTTCCGAATCCACGGGCGCGCTCAAGCGCACCCCGCTGCACGATGTCCACGTCGCACTTGGCGCCAAAATGGTGCCGTTCGCTGGATACGAAATGCCAGTTCAGTACCCAACGGGCATCACTGCCGAACACAACGCGGTGCGCAACAGCGCGGGTGTATTTGACGTCAGCCACATGGGCGAAGTCATCGTGCGCGGCCCCGATGCCATTGCGTTCGTGCAATCAGTCACCAGCAATGATGTTGCGAAGCTGGCCGTCAATCAGGTGCACTACAGCACATTGCTGCGCGAAGACGGCACCATTGTTGATGATTTGCTCGTGTATCGCTACGCCGATCATCTCATGCTTGTAATCAACGCCAGCAATCGCGACAAGGACATCGCACATCTGCGCGCGCATCACGGCACGTTCAATTGCACGATGGAAGATATTTCCGATGACATTGCACTGCTCGCCGTGCAGGGGCCGAACGCGGCAGCGCTCGTGCAATCGCTGGCCGATGTACCGTTGGATGGCGTCAAATATTACTGGTTTACCGAAGGGAATGTGGTCGGCGTTCCGGCAACCATTTCGCGAACCGGTTACACCGGCGAAGACGGATTCGAGTTGTATTTTCCGGCGCAGCACGCGGTGAAAGTGTGGAACGCGTTGATGGCAACGGGTGGCATCACGCCAGCCGGACTCGGCTCGCGCGATTCGCTGCGACTGGAAGCCGGACTGTCGTTGTACGGCAACGAACTGGATGACACCACAACCCCCATTGAAGCGTCATTGTCGTGGCTCGTGAAGCTTGGCAAGTCGGACTTCCTCGGCAAAGACGTGCTTGTGCATCAGCACACCGACGGCTTGGATCGCAAGCTTGTGGGTTTCACGTTCGACGAACGCGCGATTCCGCGTCACGGGATGGCGGTGACCTACGGCGACTTGTCTGCCGGCACGGTGTGCAGCGGCACCATGAGCCCAACACTCGGCGCGCCCATCGGTACCTGTTACCTG
>JBDTTO010000223.1:0-5723 GCA_039930585.1 Gemmatimonadaceae bacterium | reverse complement strand
CTTGCTGCCCGGCTTCATGTGGCCCGAGTTCTTGATCCAGCGCGCGAGATGCTTCGCGTCATTTGGATAGAGACCGGCCGCGATCGTGTGGCGGCTTCCGACGTGCGTCAGATTTGGCCCAACCACTGGCAATCCAATCATGATGCCGGAGGTGAACTGGTGGCACGCCATGCAAGGAACTGCACTGTTCTTGCCCTTGGCCGGGTCTCCTGCCGCGAGCACCGACTCGTCAAACTCGTTTCCATCAGGAATCGGTGTTTGCGGAATCGTGTACTTGAACTGGCTTTCGATCTTGTCGGCTGGGAACGTCCAGACCGGAGGGCGTTCGGGCACGACGGCGACCTGCACGGCCGCGGCGCTGTCCGCTGGCTTTCGCGCGGCACCCGCTGGCGTCAGCGCGGCCGGAACCAAGCCTGCCGCCGCTGGAGCGGCCGGAGCCGGAACTGCGGCAACGCCCATATAGGCCGGGCCCTGCTGCTGGTTCTTGGCCCACATCTCGAATTCGTCGGGCTTCACGGTGTACACGCGGAATTTCATGTTCGCGTGTGAAGTGCCGCAAAACTCGGCGCATGCCCCGTTCCACGCCGACGATGGCAGCGTGTCGCTGGGAGTGAACCACATATAGTTCGTGCGATTCGTAACGAGATCGCGCTTGCCGCCCATTGCCGGAATCCAGAATGAGTGCAACACGTCGATGGTCTTGAGCTGGAAGCTCACCGTTTTGCCAACCGGGAGATACAGCTCATTCGCTACGGAGATGTTGTATTGGGGATAGCGGAACTCCCACCACCACTGATGTCCGATCGCTTCCACCTGCAAGGACTCGGCGGGCGCCTTGGCTTGCGTGCGGAAGATCGTCTTGACCGTTGGAATGGCCACGATGATCAGAACGAGAGCCGGAAGCACCGTCCAGGTGATTTCCAGCGTGGTGCTGCCGTGAACGGGCTTCGGCTGCGGAGAGTCGGGACGCCGCCGGAACTTGATGATCACGAAAACAAGGGCGGCTTCGACTCCGACAAACACAATCGTGCCCAGCAACAGGAGCTTATCCCACAGCGCGTCAATCGCCGTGTTGTATTCCGTGTTGTGACTGAACGTCGTGTTCGGATAGACCGTGCTGCAAGCAGCCAGTCCAAGAGCTAAAGCGCCCAGCAGCGCGACAGTACCGAGTCGTCGCGGGCGGAACGTGCCAACCATGCCGGTTCCTCAAGAGTGATCTGCTGCTGGAGCCGCGACTTTGCACGCGACCTGAACAGCATTAAATGAGACAGCCGTGCGAAGGTAATCGACCGTTTCCTTCGCTCGCAAGGAAAGCATTAAATCAGAGGGATCTTTTTGCGAATTGTAAAGCAATGCCGACACTTGACTGTGGTGAAATGCCCCACGGTGCCGAAATCTCACCGCCGCAATTGCGTGATGGCTCCACAATCGTCCTGACAATGGCAGCCTGTCCACAGGCGAACACGCCAGTGAGCACATAAGGCAGCACCCGATCCCGATGACTCCAATTCGCTCAATTCTCGCAGTAATCGGCGCCACCGCGCTGTTCGGGGCCTGCAGTTCAGGCTCGGGACCGGCTGGCTCGTCCGCACCGAAAGGCACGTTTGCGATTGGCGTAGGCGCCGCTCCGGGCAAACCGGGCTACGAAGGCGTTATTCGCGGACTTCAGCTTGCGGTTGACCGCCTGAACGCCGACGCCGCCGGACAGGCCAGGTTTTCCGTGCGAGCACCGGACGCAAGCGCCGCCAACAGTGCCGTCCAGATTGCGCAGCAGTTGCGCGACGACGCCTCGGTCATCGCCGTGGTCGGGCACCCCGAGAGCGGAACCAGCCTTGAAGCGATTCCCGTGTACGCGGATGCCGAACATGACAGCGCGAATGCGGTTGTGGCGATCTCTCCGACCGCATCCTCGCCGCGATTGACAGGCGCGAGTCCGTGGTTCTTTCGCGTTGCACCAAGCGACAACGAAGCCGCACGACTGGTCGCGAAATACGTCGCGGATTCCCTGGGCGCAAAATCAGTCGCAATTATCTATCGCAACGATTCGTATGGCCGCGATTGGTCTGCACGGTTTACCGAATCCTTTGCCAGCAAGACGGGCAGCGTGCTCGCGCGCATTCCGTATCTCACCGGCATTACCGAATGGACGGCGTACGCGCTGCAACTCAAGAAACTCGCACCGGAAGTATTGCTGTTTCCCGGCGACGCTGACGACGCAACTGCAATGTTGCGCGCGCTGAAAGCAAACGACGTGCATCTGACGTTCATTGGCGGAGACGGCACCGAAGGCATTGAACGCACGCACGAATTTCCCGAAGCCAAATACGCCGCGTTCTTTCTGCCCGATCGCGCAACCACACCCGAAGGCAAACGGTTTGTTGACGGCTATCGCGCGCGCTTCAACGAAGCGCCAGACATGTTCGCCGCGCTGTCATATGATGCAGCGCTCGCGATCGGTCGCACGGTCATCGCCGGTGCACGCAGTCGCAACGAAGTTCGCGTTGCACTCGGTAAAATGAACGGTGCATCCGCCATTGAAGGAGCCGGTGGAAAAATTGCGTTCAACAAACAAGGCGACATCACGGGCCGCACGATCGTTATTGCAACCGTCGGCAAAGGTGCTTTATGATTTTTCGCTTGCGCACCGTGCAGACACGGTTGGTTTGGGGATTCGGCCTGTCGATCACGCTGCTGTTGGTGGCCGGATTGGTTGGTGGATACGGCCTCTGGCGTACAAACACGCAGAGCATTGATACTGTGGATGGCGTCACCTTTCGTTCCGAATCAACTGAGCGCACGATTACAACGGTAATGCGTGAGATGGTCGCAGGATTGCGTTACCTCAGTACGAGCACGCCTTCGGATGCCGATCGTTATCAGCAGCTCGTGTCTGAAGCGGATTCACTGCGTCGCGCTGCCATTCAGCAGGGAATGTTGCGACCAGCCGAACGCACAGTGCTGGAGACAGTGGGTCAGTTGCAATCAGCCATGGAAGTTCGCGTAGCAATGACGCACGCCTATCAGGCAGTGGGCCGCACCAGCGACGCCGATCGCGTGCTTGCACTGACGTCCCGCGACATTGATGCTGTGGAAGTGCAGCTCGGTTTGCTCCGCGAAGCCAACCGCAAAGGAACCCGCCTTGAGTTGGCCGCCATGGATGAAGATCTCAAGAAGCGTGAGTTCGCCCTTGGCGCAGTCGTTCTCATCGCGTTCCTGACTGCCGGATTTTTTGGTCACACGACTTCAGCGGCAGTAACCGGCCCGTTGGTGGCACTGCGCGACGAAATGAACGCAATCGGATCCGGCGATTTACGTTTGCCCGATCATTCGGGACGTTCCAAGAAACAGTTTGCCGAAGAGTACGCCGATCTCGACAGCGCCATGCAGCAAGCGCGCGAACGTCTGCGTACGCTGCTCACGCACGTGCAGGACGAAGCCGACCAGGTCACACTGGCGGCCGGTGAACTTTCGTCATCAGCATCAGCAGCGGCGGCGTCATCACAACACGTTACAACTGCCGTGATGGACATTTCACACGGTGCGAGTCTTCAGCTTGACGCGCTGAACGCTGCAAGCGATGCCGTACACAGGTTGGCCGAAGCCGGTGCGACGATCGGCGAAGCCGCCGAAGAAACCGACAGCGCCGGACGCGACATTCGCGGTACAGCCAACGCCACTCGCGAACAAGTACAACGCGCGCTTGACACACTGCTTGGCGCACGCGAAGCGGTCATGGAATCCACGAAAGAAATGTCCGCGTTGAAAGACGCGACAGCCGTTGTTGATGATTTCGTGCAGGTTATTTCCGAGATTGCGACACAGACAAACTTGCTGGCACTCAACGCCGCAATTGAAGCGGCGCGTGCCGGCAGCGCGGGTCGTGGCTTCGCGGTTGTTGCGCAGGAAGTGCGCGCACTGGCCGAACAAAGCGCCAATGCCGCGAATGAAGTAACGGACAACGTGAAGCGCATTCGTGCGCGTATTGCCAGCGCATCCAACTCGGTTGCGTCGGGCGCCATGCACTTGAAGGACGTGCACGGTGTTGCGGCGGGTGTGTCAGAAGCACTCACGCGGATTGAAGATGTGGTCACGCGTGTTGAAGGTTCGTCTTCCCGCGTTTCGCTGGCAGTCAGTGCAAATCAATCATCTTTGACGGCTGTGCAGCGTTCATTGACGAGTGCGCGAGACACCGCCGAAGGACACGCCGCCGCCGCCGAAGAAGTTGCGGCCAGCACCGAAGAAACCTCTGCTTCGGCCGAGGAAGTGTCCGCGACGGCTGAGATGCTCCAGACCGCATCCGTTCGTTTGCGTGGACTGATTGGAGAGTTCCGCACCTCATAATTGAACCGGTCGCCCAGTCAGGCGGCCAACAATTCATCTTGACAAGCCATAGGACCGGTGCGAGTGTACTCCTATGGCTTGTTAGTATGAGCAGCGCCGAGCCATTCCCCTCTCCCATTTGTGGGCTGGATGGCCGCCATGACCGAACCGAAAGCCGCTGGAAAAAAAACCGACGTGCTTCAGGGCACGCTCGACCTGATCGTATTGCGATTGCTCGAACAGGGGCCGTCCAACGGATGGGATCTTACGCAGGCCATTCAGGTGGTTTCGAAGGGAATACTCAGCGTGAATTACGGGACGCTGTACCCTGCCCTTCATCGCCTTGAAGCGCAGGGTTGGCTGTCGGCAGAGTGGGGCATCACGGACAACAATCGCCGCGCGCGCATTTATCAGTTGACGGCGCCCGGGCGCAAACAACTCGTTGAAGAACGCAAATCGTGGCGTCGCTTTACGACGGCACTGGATCTCATTCTTGGCGAATTCTAGACCCATGCGATTTTCAGCCAGCTACTTCGCGCGTGTCACCAGGCGTTGGTATCAGTGGGTACGGGCGCTATTCACGCATCGTGCGCGGGAGCGCGATCTCCGAGAGGAGTTGCAACTGCACATTGAGCGAGAGGCAGAGCGCAATGTGGCAGAGGGTATGTCGCCGGACGATGCACGATCCGCTGCCCTTCGCATCTTTGGAAATGTCGAGCTGCTCAAGGAGCAGTCGCGAGATACACGTGGCACGCGTTGGTTTGACGAATTGCAGCAGGACAGTCGGTACGCGCTGCGTGATATCGCACGTCGACCGATGTTTGCGGCGCTTGTCATCGGGACGCTGGCCATCGGCATTGGCGTGAATAGCGCGGCGTTCTCTGTGCTGAATCTGTTGTTTCAGCCGATTGCAGTGCCGGATGCGCAATCGGTGGTGTCGCTGGAGGTGTCGGGCACTGCGCGACGTTATCGCGATTCGTTTTCGTATGATGATTTGAAGTTGTTACGCGCCAATACGCCGTCGCTAAGTGGAATTACAGGATCAAGTGGTTTGATACCAATCATATTCTCGCGACGATCGGCGCAATCGGTACCACGCGACGCGTTCACTTCATTCGTGACTGACGAGTACTTCTCGCTGCTTGGAGGAAAGATGGTGCTTGGTCGTGCAATTCTTCCGACCGATAACGAAAGTGAAAGTGCGCCACCCGTTGCGGTGTTGAGTGGCCGATTCTGGCGTACTGAATTTGGTGGTGATTCAACAGTCATCGGCCAAACGATCACGGTGAGTGGGGTAGCGTTTCAGGTTGTTGGAGTTGCGGACGAATCGTTTGCCGGGGAGGGGTTCGAGTTGCGCACTCCCGAAGTGTGGATTCCCGCAATGACGCGTCGCAAATTGTGGG
>JBDTTO010000222.1:0-5729 GCA_039930585.1 Gemmatimonadaceae bacterium | reverse complement strand
GCCTGATCAGGCCTCACCTGATGCGGCGTCGCGTGAGGCACTGGCGCATGATGCCGCTCGGTCTGAAGAGGCTCGGCCTGCAGAGGCGGTGATTGATTCGGACGCGCGGTCGTACGGGTTTCCCAGAAAAAATCGGGTAACGCGCGGGCCGGAAATCGAACAGGTTCGCAAAGAAGGGAAGCGGGTGCGCACAGCCTCAATGGAAGTGCGCGCTGTCGCTTCCCTTCATGCGTCTGGCCGTGTTGGCATCATCGTGCCGAAGTACGGGCATAGTTCAGTTGATCGCAACAAAGTGAAGCGTCGGCTGCGCGAGTTGGTTCGTGTTGAAACGTTACGGGTGCTGCCCACACTTGATGTTGTCGTGCGCGTGGCCCCGCGCGCGTACGAACGGAAATTCGACGAGTTGCGTGAGGAGGTTCGCAAATGGACCCGTCAACTCATCGCGCAGAAGTCGGGGATGAAGCCGATATCCCCTCCAATCGAACCTTCGCCCGGTACTCCGGCGTAGGAGTGTCATGCTCGCGCTTCAGCAGTGGCCAAAATACGCACTCATTCTGGGCGTGCGCGGCTATCAGGTGGTGTTGTCGCCCATCCTGGGTGGCGGATGCCGCTATTATCCTTCCTGCTCCGCATACGCGATTGAGGCGCTAGAGCGTCACGGCGCGTTGCGAGGCGGGTGGCTGGCGATCCGTCGCATTGGGCGCTGCCATCCTTTTCGACCCGGGGGATTTGACCCGGTCCCCTGAACGCGCAGCATGGACAGTTTGCGCGCCTGCCTTTGGTAGTACGCTCCGCTCTTATGGAACCTCGTCGATTGATTCTGGCCGTCTTCTTGATGGCCGCCGTGTTGCTGCTCAGCAACGTTTTGTTTCCGACCGCGAAACCGAGTCCAGCCGCCCTCAAGGCGACTGCTGACAGCATCAAGCTTGCCGACAGCGTCAAGCGGGCAATTGCTGTTGGCGCTGTTGCCGCGATGCCGGCTGCTGCGCAGGCTGGTGGTGTTGCGTCAATGGCGAACGTGCCGGATTCAATAGCTGCCAAATCCGCAAAGATTGCCGCTGTCGATACCACGTCGACGCAAACTGAGCGCGTCATCTTTCGCACCACCAATCGCGGCGCTGCGTTAATTGGCGCGCAGATGCGCGACTACAAAGCGCTCGAGAACAAATCACGCGTGAAAGGTGATCCGGTTGAACTCGCCCGTGCGGGTGACCGTCTCATCGGATTTCGTTTTGTGAGTCCGAAGGGCGACACGGTGCGTCTGGATCAAGCAACGTTTCGCACGACACAAAGCGAAGCGAACGGCAACAAGATTGTGAAGTACGATGCGACCGTTGGCGAATGGCCAGTGTCGATCGAATACAGCTTCCGTCCGGACAGCTATCGCGTAAACGTCGCGATGAAAGTTGAAGGGGCGCCGAGTGGTTTTGTGTTGATGGATTTGCCACCGGGGTTTCATTCATCCGAAGCGGACACCACCGAAGACGCGAATCATCTCGCGTACGCGCTCAAACACGAAAACAAGAATCCGGAAGGCGTCACGTTTCGCTCGCTCGATCCGGGCGAACACAATGTGAAGCCGGGCCCGATTACCTGGGTGGTGGCGAAGAACAAGTACTTCCTTGTTGGCGTGCTCACGCCGGTTGGTGCACCAGGCTTTTCGCAGCTTGATGTGACCGGTGGCGTTCGTGCGACCAAACAGGCGACGCGCGCGCAAGCAACCATTGTTACGCCAATCAAGAGTGGCGCTGCGGCGTTCGACATGTATGTCGGTCCGCAGGAATTCAAACGGCTCGTCGCCGTTGGACGCGAATTCGAAACATCAAATCCGTATGGCGGCTGGTTGCAGGGCATAGTGCAGCCATTTGCCACGATGGTGATTCGCGTATTGCTGTGGATGAAAGCGACGCTCGGTCTTGGTTACGGCTGGATTCTGATCCTGTTTGGCGTGACGATTCGCATTATTCTGTGGCCGCTGAATCAGAAAGCGATGCGTTCGAGCATGGCGATGCAGCGCATTCAGCCCGAGATGACCGCGATTCAGGCGAAGTACAAGGGCGATCCGCAGCGGCTGCAAACGGAAATGATGAAGCTCTACAAAGAGCACAACATGAGTCCGTTCAGTTCACTGTCGGGTTGTTTGCCGATGTTGATTCCGCTGCCCGTGTTCTTCGCGCTGTTCTTCGTGTTTCAGAACACGATTGAATTCCGTGGCGTGCCGTTCTTGTGGCTGCCGGACATTTCGATCAAGGATCCATTCTTCGTACTGCCGATTGCGGTCGCAATCACGGCGATGGGCCTGTCCTGGATTGGTATGAAGGGCATGAAGGCGAACGAACAGCAGAAGATCATGATGTACATGATGCCAGCGATGATGCTGTTGTTCTTCTTCAACATGGCGTCAGGACTCAATCTGTATTACCTCGTGCAGAACCTCGCATCGCTGCCGCAGCAGTGGCTGATTGCGCACGAGCGCAGCAAGAATGCGGCGACGCCACTTGTTCGCGGGTAGCTGAAAAGCGAACTGTGTTGCAGAGGACGCACTGAAGATGGCTGACCAGATCGCTGCACCAACATCTTCAATGTTTGCGGGCGGCAATGACACCATTGCCGCCATCGCTACCGCGAATGGACGCGGAGCCGTTGCGCTGATTCGTATTTCCGGATCGAAAGCATTTGCCGTCGCGGATGCACTTGGCGCACCGAGCGACGCCCCGGCCCGCACTGCGCTTCGGGCTACGCTACGCGATCCCGCGAGCGGTGACGCGATCGACGACGCGCTGGTCACACGATTTGTCGGACCGAATTCGTTTACCGGCGAAAATGTTGTCGAGCTTTCAACGCATGGCGGGCGTGTTGTGCCGATGGCAGTACTGGGCGCGTGTATGCGCGCTGGTGCGCGTCAGGCGCTGCCCGGAGAATTCACTCGGCGTGCCTTACTGAATGGCCGAATTGATTTGCTGCAGGCCGAGGCGATTGCAGATCTCGTGGATGCGCGTACCGGTGCGATGCATGCACAGGCGCTGGCACAGCTCGACGGTGGCCTTTCGCGCCGATTGAGTGCGCTGCGCGCAGATATCATCGGGCTGGAAGTGCTGTTGGCCTACGACATCGATTTTCCAGAGGAAGATGATGGTCCGATTGCGCCAGCACGCATTGTTGGCGCAACTACGAAATTGATTGAGCAACTACGAGCACTCCTTGCGACCGCACCACGCGCTGCGCTCGTGCGCGATGGTGCGCTGGTTGTAATCGCCGGCCCGCCAAATGCAGGAAAATCATCGCTGTTTAACGCGCTACTGGGCGAAGCACGCGCATTGGTAACCGAAATTCCCGGCACAACACGCGACGCAATTGAAGCGTTACTGGACACGCCGGGATTGCCGCTACGTCTGGTCGACACCGCCGGTTTGCGCACTACTGATGATGTGGTGGAGCGATTGGGCATCGAAGTGAGCGAGCGATATCTGTCTCGCGCGCGGCTGGTGCTGGCGTGCAGCGAAGATGTCGCGGGACTATTGACGACAGTTGAGCGTGTAACACCGCTAACGGCGGCGCCAATCATGTCAGTGCTTACCAAAGCGGATCGGCGAGCGAATCTGTTGGGTGATTTGGCATTGGCGTCGAGCGCAGTAAGTGCGGCGACCAATCACAACGACGTTGTCATGCCGGTAAGCGCGGAGAGTGGCTCGGGATTGTCTGCGCTTCTTACCACGATGGTTGCGAGACTCTCGTCAAACGCCGGCGAACAGTCGAACGAGGACTCAACGCCGCTCACACGCGAACGTCATCACATTGCACTCACACAGGCGCTTGAAGAAGTGACTGCGTTTCAGCAGGCGTGGCTGGAAGACGAAGTGCCGGCGACAATTGCCGCCGTGCATTTGCGCGCTGCAGCGCATGTGCTGGATGAACTCGTCGGAGCAATCAGCGTGGATGATGTGCTGGACAAACTGTTTCGGGATTTTTGCGTCGGGAAGTGAGTCAGGATTTTTCGCATTGAAACACGAAGGCCCGATGTCGGTGATCGACATCGGGCCTTCGCGCAAATGATCGGTACTACTTCTTCTTGTGCGTATCGTGGTCGGAAATTGTGCCAATTTCGTCGGCCGCGTGATGATGACGCTCTGCATCCTTTTCCAGACGATTGCGGTCACTTTCCTTGTCCGCGTCGTCGCGCTGCACGCGGCCCTCGAAGAGACGATCCTTTCCGGCGTCGTCATGCTTTGCAATTTTCTCAGGATCGTGGCCTGCGTGCGCATGCGAAGCCTCAGCGGCCTCGGCTGCTGCAGCGGTCTCGGCAGACTTGTCGAGCTTCTTGTCGCTGGCGTCGTGTTTGTACGCGCTATGGTCTTCGGACATGGTTGCTCTCGCTGATTAAATGGAAGTGCGACGAGGTGAGACCGCCCACCCATCGAAACGTTCCACACTGACAAAGTGATAGGCGTCCAACATTGCGCGTTTCCTTCGCGTCTTGTAGTTCGTAACGACCCCGCCCACGATCGGCCCTCCCGGCCCCTGCATGTTTCCGGAGACAACTCGATGACGTTGTTCAATGAACTAGATCTGCTGGACGAAGCCGAACGCGAGGCTCGGCAGGTCGCAGAGACGATGCACTTCGACAGCGATGTCGATCGCCGCAAATTCGTCTTTTTCTCGCTCGCGGCGGCGGCGGCAACCACGTTTGGCTTTGGTTCGAAGGCGCTGTCGCAAACGGCGGGTGCGCCTCCGGGCGGGGCCGCGCCTGCTGGTGGCGGCGGTCGTGCACAGCAACCGCAGGTGCCGCCCGTGCCGCTCGACAACATGGAGGAAATGAGCTGGACTTTTCAGCCATATCCTGGTGGAACCGGTGTGCTGCTCGAGAAGACGTACCGTGAGAAAGGCATGGCCGCGTTCAATCGGCAGGCGTTTGCCTGGAATTCCGCGACGCCGGGCGCCTTCAATCTCAATCCGTGGGGCACCGCCGCACTTCCGGCCACTGACGATGAGATCGCGTTCCTCCCCGCCTACAAACTTGGCGCTGCAATCAAAGCCGGAAAGCTGACGTCAACGCGACTCACGAAGATCTATCTCGACCGACTCAAGAAATACAACGGCACCTTGCTCTGCGCCGTGACGATTCTGGAGGACACCGCACTGGCCGACGCGGCCAAAATGGATGCGGAGATCAAGGCTGGGAAATACCGCGGTCCGCTTCATGGCATTCCGTGGGGGGTGAAGGATCTGTTTGCGGTGAAGGGAACGCCCACGACATGGGGAGCGGCCGACTTCGAAAACCGCGTGATTGACGACGATTCGGAAGTGGTGGTCCGGCTTCGGAACGCGGGAGCGGTGCTCATCGCGAAGCTTTCCACCGGCCAGTTTGCGCAGGGCGGCAACTGGTTTCGCGGGTCGACGAAAAACCCGTGGAATACGACTCAGGGTTCGAGCGGCTCGTCCGCTGGCCCAGCATCAGCGACCGCGGCCGGTTGCGTCGCGTTCGGAATCGGCACGGAAACGGACGGGTCGATCGTTTCGCCAACCACGACGTGCGGTCTCAGCGCGCTTCGTCCGACCTTTGGCAGAGTTAGTCGTTATGGCGGTATGGTGCTGTCATGGTCGCAGGATCGTGTCGGACCCATCACGCGAAACCTTGAGGATGCGGCCATGGTCTTCAACGTCATTCATGGTGGTGATCCGAAGGATCCGAGCACGATCACCATGCCATTTCACTTCAACGCGAACATCAA
>JBDTTO010000221.1:0-5732 GCA_039930585.1 Gemmatimonadaceae bacterium | reverse complement strand
TGCGCACACCACCAACGGTACGCAGATGCCACGCGATGCCGATGTCATCATCAGTGCCTTGTTTGTGTAACTGCGCGGCGCGCATGGTCTGCAACGTCGCGGCCGTCAACACTCGGCCACCATCTTTGGCGGTTCCATCGCCCATGTGAAAACGCGCGTACGCCATCAGATCGGTCATGCAGAGCCCAACACCACCCGCAGTCACGCTGTTGGACGCGACGAAAGGACGCTGCAACGTTGCCACGCCGTTTCGTGTGATGTGCCCCGCGGCAAATCGATTAACAATAAATTCGCCCGACGTTGTGCCCGCGTGTTCCAAACCAAGCGGCTGAAACACGAGACTGCGAATTGCATTGTTGATTGACATGTTGGTAACACGTTCAATCACTCGGCCGGCCAGACTGAATCCCGCGTTGTTATAGCTCCACGCGGCGCCAGGCGGTGCAACCTGCATCACGTCGGACATCCCGGCAACAAACGCGGCGAGTGTTTCGGGTCCGCGATCGGGCCCGGAGATCTGCCCTTCCCATCCGCCAAGGTGCGTGAGCAAATGCCACACGGTCACGTCACGCGCAACGGATGAATCCTTGAGTACCAGTTCCGGAATGTAAGTTCGCACCGGTGCGCGCAGATCGACCTTGCCTTGTTCAACAAGTCGCATCATCGCTGTGGCGGCGAACGTTTTCGAAATCGATGCGATCGGGAAAACCGTGTGCGGCGTAATTGGCAGCGGATCTTCAATATTCGTTACGCCCACGCCTGCAATCTGCACCTGGCCATTGTACACAACACCAATTGATGCGCCCGGAATTCCGTATTCCTTGAGGCGCGCTTCGGCCATTGCAATCAGCGCCGCAAATTTTGAATCTGTCGTTTGCGAAGTAGCGTTTGTCGCTTGCGCAAATAGCGGACTTGCTGTCACGCATATCACGGCGCCACACAACAATGGGATACCGCGCGCCGAAATGTTCAGGAACGAACGGCGACTGACTCGCGAAACAATTGACACGCGATATCCCGGTTGAAGTGTGCTTGTTACATGTCGTTCACTGCTGCGGAAACCGTGACGGTTACGCCCGTTGATTACTTGACGGAAATTTGTTTGAGCATGCCGTGTTCAACGTGCATCTTGCCGTCTTTGACATCGTCAAGGAAGCAGAACACGCCGTACTCGCCGGGTTCAAGATCGACTGACAAGTACACCACTCCGCCCTTGGCCATGCCGGAAATGCCACCCAATGGTTTTCCCGGAGGCGGTCCAACCTGCTTTCCCACCCACGCCACGAGGTCGGATGGTTTCTTGCCGGGCGCCAACATTGCAATAAGCATCTCATGCGGTTGCTCGGCCGCATTTTCAATCTTGATGATGTGTTTTCCGGCGGTAAGCGCGGGCGTGATTTCAAACGCGAAGTCCGTCAAC
Organism: Gemmatimonadaceae bacterium; assembly: GCA_039930585.1. GTDB lineage: Bacteria > Gemmatimonadota > Gemmatimonadetes > Gemmatimonadales > Gemmatimonadaceae > Gemmatimonas. The sequence continues at coordinate 4,312 of JBDTTO010000221.1, read as the reverse complement.
TTTACGTTGACATCCGCCGTTGGCGCCGGAGCCGATGCTGTCTTTGCAGCAACAACTGTCAGCGGGCGAATCATGCCCTTCATGAAGTGCGGCACTCCAGCGGCATCAGGAATGAAGCAGATAACTGCGTAGTTGCCGACCTCCAACTGTTCGGTGATCGATGACTCGCCGCCGGGTACTGGTGAGTTTGGCCCGGCAACGGGAACCGCCCACGGCGGTGGCGGCGATCCCGGCTTGGATGCCTTCAATCCCGCTTCGAGATCGGCCGCAGTTTTTCCATCAGTGAGATGAATCAACTGCACGTGATGCATGCTCGGCCCCTGATTGACGAGCTTGATGGTAACCATGCCGCCAGTCGCTGTATCGGGCGATTCGTATGCAAAATCCTTGGCCGTAATCGTGATGACCGGCGGTGTTGTTGGTACTGCTGCTGCGGCGGCCACAGCGGCAGCGGCCGTTGAGTCAGCGGCGGCCTTTGCCGCTTTGTCGCCAGAACAGGCGGTGAGTGCCACGAGTGCGGCGGCCAGCGCGATTGATTGACGCATGTGGAGTCGTAGTGTGGATGAGCGAGAAAAATCGAATAGGCAAACTTGTGCGCAACGGTCGATTCCTGCAACATCCACTATGTATTCATTAGGTCATACCGCTTCTTCAGCAACACTCACTGTCAACTGCATATGCGAGCGCACTCGTGATCATTGTACACGTTTTCATTCACGTCAAAGCTGACTCCGTCAACGCCTTCTCGGCCGCAACGTTGGAGAATGCGCGCCATAGCGTGAACGAACCAGGGATCATGCGTTTCGAATTGATTCAGCAGGACGACGACGCCAATCAATTTCTGCTGATTGAGATCTATCGAACGGTCGCTGATGCTGGCTTACACAAGGAAACGGCGCACTACGCAGTGTGGCGCGACGCCGTCGCTCCGATGATGGCCGAGCCGCGGCGCAGTGTGAAGTACCACGCAGTTACCGCGGGAGTTTAAGCGCCGCCTCCGCAGCGACACCGCCTGATGACACGAACGTCATCATAAGATCTCCCTTCGCCAACGCGTCGCGATCGATTGCCGTGAGCGTGACAATTCCCGAGCCGGTGATTGATTCCGGTCCGGAAAACCGAGCAACAACGCGCGCCAATCCACTCGCATCTTTGCGACGCAATACAACCGCTTCAATCTGCGCTGTTGGCGTTCCGCTGATGCGCGTATCGAAGTTCAGAGTGCTGAGCGATGGATAGTATTTGAACTGCGCACTCACCAATGCCGTTTTTCCGCGAGCGACTGTCGCAAACACCATCGGTGTTGGCGCGCCTCCGCGCGTTAGCGCGGGTGTCGAGAACGGAGCACGTCGCCGAGCGCCGAGTTGTTCGAAAGCGTATGCCAGTGAGACGAGTTTTGCGTCGGCAAATGGACGCCCGAGCAACTCGATTGCCACAGGTAGTCCTTCGGTCATGAATCCGGCGGGAACGCTGATGGCCGGAAGCCCAGTTTGCGCGCTGAGATTACACGTGCTGCCAAGTTGCGGGTCACCAGCGAGCACCGGTCGACGACGCATTGTGGGATATACCAGCACATCAACGCGCAAACTGTCCATCACCGCGATAATCGCGTCGCGCGTGGTGCGTTGTTTGGCAAGCGCCGTTTGGTATACTCGTGAATCGCGTGTTCCGATTGAATCAACCAGACGATATCGTTGTTCGAGTACGTCCTGATACAGACCGCCCGCAAGAATTTCATTCATTGATGCAACGGCGGCTTGCGGCGTCGGCTTGAGATAGTCGATCAAGTCGTACTTGTGGTCGTAATTGATGACCGTTGTGCCAGCGAGCAAGTTGTCAAACGTCGCGATGTCGACACCAACTGTATCTGCGCCCGCAGCTGCCATTGCGCGAATTGCGGCGCGCACGGTGTCAATAATTTCCGCATCGGCCTCGAGAAAATAGTTGCGCAAAATTCCAATGCGTGCTCCGCGCAACGCGCCGGGCTGCAGCGCATCGGCAAACTTTGGTATCGTGTGGCCTTCAAGCAGTTTCGACTGCGGATCATTCGGATCGGCACCAACCGTGATGTCGAGCGCAATAGCGAGATCAGTTACGGTGCGCGCAAGCGGGCCCGCAATATCCTGCGTGTGCGACAGGGGCATCACGCCCACTCGGCTCACAAGTCCCTGCGTGGGACGCAGCCCGACCAGACTGCCGAATGCGGACGGAATGCGAATTGATCCGCACGTGTCCGAGCCCCAACCAACCGCCGCAAAACTCGCGGCGATTGCCGCACCTGTGCCACCACTCGATCCGCCCGGGCAGCGACGAAGATCGTACGGATTCCGCGTTTGTCCTCCCAGTGAACTGATGGACGTAATACCGGCCGCCAGTTCGTGCATGTTGGATTTGCCGAGTATGATTGCGCCGGCGTCGCGTAACCGTTTGACGACGAAGGCGTCGTCCGATGTTTGGTGATTCGCAAGCGCGAGCAACCCGCCGCTCGTTGGCATGTCACTCGTGTTGAAGTTGTCCTTGAAAATAATTGGCACGCCGTGCATCGGGCCGCGCACTTTCCCCGCTTTTCGCTCGGCATCAAGCTTTCGTGCTTCGGCGCGTGCTTGCGGATTCAGGCGAATCATTGAGTTGATCGCAGGCCCGCGTTGGTCAAACGCAGCAATGCGTGCGAGATACGCGTCCACCAATTGCAGAGACGTTGCGCGCCCATCGGCCATTGCACTTTGCAGTTGGGCGACTGTCGCTTCGTGAACTTCAAATGGGACAGCGGCGCGCGGCGTACTGATGGACGCACTGCTCGCGCGCGGACTCTGCGCCAATACAAGCAATGGGGTGACGCAGGTTAGCACGATCGCTCGTGCAGTGATCGCGACGAACTGCTTCATGCTTCGTGCCACGTTAGGCTCCGGTGCTTTTGTGAATCGATTGTACGAACGTTGCTAGACGAGATCCTTCTCTGCGCGCCTGGCCGACTGCACGATTGCTTTCTGTTGTGCGTCGGTGAGTTTGCCAGCTGTTTTCCATTCGGTTGCTGTGCGTTCCACTGTCGCAACAAAGCGACCATGATTGGCAAATGGTGCGCCCGCCCAAATCGCGTCCAGGAAGGTCGCGCCGTTGTCGCCCTTCGCGTTGATCACTCCTGAATCAACGCTACCAAACACAATGCTTGGTTCGTGACGGCGGAAATACATATGATACGGCAGCGTTTGGCCCGCTTGCGGATCTGCAACAAATAACGGGGCGAGCGTTTGTCCGTTTGCGGTGAAGTGCAACAGTTTGGCCGCGACCGGCGTCATGCCCGCCGCGAAGTCGCCGTTCAGTTTGAAATGTTTGTACAGCGAAACCTTCAGCAATCCTGTTTCGAGATTTGCAGTGACGGCGGGTGGTTGCCCGGCTGGCACGTTTGGTGTTGCCGTCGCTGCGGATTGACCAGCTGCTGGTCCCGTTGGCGCAATGACTGGTGGTGCTTGCAGCGTCATCAACGTTGGGCCGTAGTAAATCGACTGCACGGCCGAATCATCAATCGTGCGTTCGGCGCGGAAGCTCATCGGCATGTCGATTTCGATCTTGTCGCCGGATTTCCACTGACGATCAATCGTCACGTATTTGCCAGGTGTAGCCGCGACTCTTTGCGCAGCGCCATTCACTGACACCGTGTAACCGCGTCGCACCCACGTTGGCACACGCATCGATACAGCGAGACGTCCGTTTCCGCGCACGGTGAGTATGCTCGCACCTTCCAGCGGATACCGCGTGGTTTGCTCGATCGTGATTCCCTTCTCCCGCCAATCAAGCACGGACGGGATGTACAGATTCACGTACAGCGTCGCGTCGTCTGCCGAACGGAAGTAAATCGAGTCCTGATACTTTGTGTGATTTTCCATGCCCGTACCGCCGCAGCATGTGCCAACGTTGCCGTAGTTCCGACGTTCGCCCGGGCGCACCGGTTGGAAGTACGTAACTTCAGGACTGGTCACGCTGCTGTTGTCGCGCCGCGAGCCCAGGATCTGATTGAACAGAGCCTGCTCGTAGTAGTTCATGTACTTCGGATCGGGATCATGAAAAAACAGATTCCGACTCAGCTTCAGCATGTTGTACGCGACGCACGTTTCGGCGTGATCGCGATTGTTTGGTTCCGACCACAGTGATCCCGCAATCACATCACGTTTGCGAATAATTTCGCCGACACCAACGCCGCCGTTCGCGTACACGCGATGTGGCACCACCATATCCCAGAAATTTTTTGCGGCCGTGTGATATTCCGGCACGTTGTTCTGCTCGAACACGCGCAGGTAGCCAATGAACTGCGGGA
>JBDTTO010000220.1:0-5746 GCA_039930585.1 Gemmatimonadaceae bacterium | reverse complement strand
AAGAACCGCGAGGGATCGCAGTGGTACTTTGGATATCCTGTTACGGTGAAGTAATTTGTCAGGGAATTTTCCCGTCTCCCTCACCGGACTTCTGGTTGCCACGCACTGCCGCCATCGCGTTACCGATCACCGCTTTCCTGGCTTGGTGGCTGTATGTGGTAACACGCGCCGGCAACGGCCAGGGGCTCAAGTGGGATAAAGTGCCGCAGAATGTGAATTTCGCGGTTTCCATTGTGGGTACGCTTTATCTGATCTTCGTCATCATCGCGCTGATCGTGTTGTACTTCACGCGCATTCGCGGTGGCTCAGAGCCTGCAACGACGCTGATGCTGCCAGCGCTGTTACGGTTCGCGCTGGTATTTGTGTTTGCGATTGCCGCCGGCAGCACTTTCGGTGAAATGTTTGTGCTGGCGGACGAACGCGCGTTTCTGAAAGAAACTGACAAGTTCATGGCAACCGCGAAGCGTGAACCAATCACCGGCGATATGCCAATGTATTCACGACAGCGCTGGTGGCCGGGCTCCACCAACTCGATGAACAGCCCGATGCCGAAACCATTCTATTCGGCACCACGCGGCAACTAAAACGTTTCGGTCGCTCCGGTTAACACGTTAACAACCGGCATTCCCTTGATGGCGGCAGTGCGTTGTTCAAGCGTCAGAAAGTCCAGCGCGCCTTCGCGATTCCGGCTCTGCCGCAACGTCGATTGATGAAATGCCTCGGCCACGGATACGGCCCGGACGCTGTCGGTCAACAGGTCATTGCGTACAAAGAATGCGTTAACTCCCGCACGTTCAGTGCCAATCAGGGAGTAGCCTTTGGTGCCGGCCAGGTGCGCAAATGCGCCAAGTGATGCACCAAAGTACAGATCAGAATAGTGCTGTTGCCGACGCACAAATGTCGACTGATACGGCACGGAAATACTCCGCTCACTCCCGAATAGCGAGTTGTATTCCACAATCAGCACTCGCGGCGAGAACGCGTTAAGTGCCTCAAGCAACCAGTAATCGACACCATCAACGTCGATTGAAAGAATACCAACGTCGCGATCAAAACCACTTTCGCGCAACACGTCATTCACGTTGTCGCGCGTGATCATCGCACATTTTGCGCGCAAATCGAACTTCCAGAACCAGTCGTGCTTTTGCAGCGCTGATATCCACCGGTCAGAACCATCAACAACAAAACCACGCCAGTTGTCGTTCATCATCAGAAACCGGCAGTTGGATTCGGCAAAATCCTCTACACCAAATTCGATGAAAGTGTGATTGGGCATGGGCAACGTGCGAACCAGCTTCTGAATAATTCCGTCTTCACCGAACTGCGAAAAGATGCTGAATTCGCAATCGTGAATGGGAATTACCGGCTTGTCGCGATTCAGTTCTGCCAGAATTTTTCCCTGCGTAATGCGCTGCTTCTCCAGTCTCGCCAACAGCCCTGACGGAAAAATTGCCCGGCGCAACGCCTTTTTGATATTTTTTCCGAACGTCACTTGGCGAATCTCTCCGCAGGTAATTCGCGCAGTACATCGCGCGTGTTGAGCAGCATGATGATCGCACCCAACAGTGCAATTCCAGCCAGCGCAATGAAGGCGCCACTGGTGGACCCGGTCGCAGCGCGAATTCGCCCGATGAGATCGGGCCCGAAGTGTCCGCCAAGATTTCCGACGGAATTAATCCACGCAATGCCAGCTGCTGCCGCCGACTGGCGCAACAAACTTGTGGGTATCGTCCAGAACGTCGCAAAGAACGACAGGGTGCCCGTGGTGATTACAGTGAGCGCCGCGACGGATAACACCGGCGCATGTCCAACCGCCGCGAGCATCAACAATCCGCACGCAGTAAGCATCAGTGATCCCGAAACGTGCCAGCGGCGTTCGCCGGTGCGATCGGAATGTGAACCGAAATAAACCATCGCAACTCCGGCGATTCCCCACGGAACTGCGGTTACCAGGCCGATGCGCAGGAACTCAGTTTTTCCAACGCCCAATTCCTGTACGAGTGTTGGCATCCAGAAATTCACGCCGTACAACGAAAACGTACCCGCGAGATACACGGCCGCAAACGCCCAAACGCGCACACTCAACAACGCGGCGCGCGCACTGTGAGCGGTGCGACTGGCATCACTGTCTTTCATGGCGTTGTCGGCCGCAAGATGATCGAGCACCGTTTTGCGCTCGTCATCGGTAAGCCACTTTGCTTTCGCCGGACTGTCGGGCAACCACACAATGACCAGAAGCCCAACCAGCAACGAAGGCAGTGCTTCGGTTACGAACAGCCAGCGCCATCCCTGCCAACCCGCAAATCCATCCAGATATTGCATGATGGCGCCAGACAACGGTGCGCCAAGCACGTTTGCCACTGCAATCGCCGTCATGAACAGCGCGATTGTTCGCGCCCGTCGCGCTGACGGAAACCAATAAGTGAGATACAGAATGATGCCCGGGAAAAATCCCGCTTCAGCCACGCCCAACAACATCCGCAACGCGTAAAAGCTGAATTCGTCGTGCGGCATTCCAAATAGGCCCGGCAGTGGCCCCCACGGAATCACGTTTACAAACGCAAATGCCGATGACACAATGCCCCACGTGATCATGATGCGCGCAATCCAGACACGCGCGCCAACCCGCTCAAGAATCAGATTGCTGGGCACCTCAAACAGGAAGTAACCGATAAAAAAGATTCCCGCGCCAAAGCCATACGTGGCGTCGGAAAACTGCAACGCAGCCGCCATCTGCAACTTGGCAAATCCAACATTGACGCGATCGAGATAGGCGATGATGTAGCTGAGGAACAGCAGTGGCAGCAGACGAAGCGACACTTTGGCAAACGTTGCCCGCACGCGACCCGATTGCCCGTCAGGCTGACGGTTTGTCGGGTCAGGCGGAGTGTCATTCGTTCTGTTGGGCATCATGTCCAGGAAGGATTTGCCAGACCGCGCGCGCGAAGTCCGAATTGTGCAACCGGTACGGCTGATTTGACAGGTTGCGAAGAGCTTGTTTTTGCTGCAACATCTGCCGGTCAAGTTCGTTAAACCCGCACGGAGAAGGCCGTTAATTCAAAGGTTCGTCCTGGGCGCCGTGCCTGAGGCGAGCCTTTTTGCCGAGACGCCATGAATACTTTCTTTCTTACTTGCGCTGTGTTGGGCGCCGTCATTCTTGTTGCGCAGTTGGTATTGGGACTGATGGGCGGCGACCATCACGACGCCAGCCATGATGCTAACGGACACCATGCTGGCGAGCTTCACGACGGCGCCGGTGATGGTTTGCAGTTGATCAGCGTACGCGCGTTGAGTGCGGCGGTTGCGTTTTTCGGCATCGGCGCGCTCGGCGCTACTTCACTTCACTGGCCCGCGGTTCCGGCGATCATCGTCGGAGTTGCGCTGGGCACGATTGCAATGTTTGGTGTCGCGCTCACGATGCGTTCAATGCTGAAGTTTGAACACGACGGCAGCATTAACGTTCAGCGGGCGGTGGGTGAATCGGCAACCGTGTACATTCCCGTTCCCGCGGCAATGGGCGGTGCCGGAAAGGTGACGTTGACGCTGCAGGGTCGCACCGTGGAGTACGAAGCCGTAACAAGCGAAGGCGTGTCACTTCCGACCGGAATGGCCGTAATAATTGTTGAAGTTCGCGATAATGATGTTGTAGAAGTTGTACCTCTTCCCTCAATCGACGGAGTTCCGTAAACAATGCCCGTTACTGGTTTGTTTCTCCTGATGCAGTCGAATCCCGCCGACTTCCTCAGCTCAACGTCAATCGCGGCGGCGGGTGGTGTGCTCGCCCTGGTCGTGTTTTTCGGCATGCTGATGCTGTTCGTGTCGCGTTACAAACGCTGCCCGGCCAATCGCGTGCTCGTAATTTCAGGACGGGTGGGCGGCGGAGAATCAGCGCGGTGCATTTCCGGCGGCGGTGCGTTTGTGTGGCCGGTGATTCAGGAGTTTGCGTATCTGTCGCTTGAGCCAATGCAGATCAACATTCCGCTCAAGGACGCACTGTCGTTCGAAAACATTCGCGTGGCTGTGCCAAGCGTGTTTACGGTCGCCGTTGGTTCGGAAAGCGAAGTGCGTCAGAACGCGGCGATGCGTCTGCTCGGTCGTCCGCAGGATGCCATCATGAAAGACGCGCAGGACATCGTGTTCGGTCAGATGCGTCAGGTAATTGCTTCGATGACGATCGATCAGATCAATCGCGATCGCGACGGATTCCTGCACAAGATTCAGGTCTCGCTCGAACCCGAACTCAAGAAGATTGGCCTCGTGCTGATCAACGTGAACATTCACGATTTGCGCGACGAAAGCGGCTACATCGAAGCCATTGGACGGAAAGCGGCCGCAACCGCTGTGCAGCAGGCACGTGGTGACGTGGCCGATCAGGAACGCATGGGTGAAGTGCGCGTCGCCGAGGCCGAGCGTGAGAAGATCGTATTGGTCGCCAACGCGACCAAGGAGCGCGAAATTGGTCTTGCGTTGGCTGATCGCGAACGCGCGGTTCGTCTCGCAGAACTTGACAAGGAACGCAAAGTCGGCGAACAGATTGCGGTGTTCGAACGCGAAACGCAGGTAAAGGACGCACAGCGTTTGCAGGCAGTGCAAATCGCGCAGTTTGACAAGGAGCAGCGCATCGGAGAGCAAACCGCAATCTTCGAACGCGATGCGATGGTGAAAGAAGCCGAACAGAAGAAGCGTATCGCGATTGCCAACGCCGACGCGCGCGCCTTTGCCGGCGAATCCGAATCACAGGCGCTGATAGTTGCTACACAGGCGCAACTTTCAATTCGTCAGGCCGAGGCGTATCAACTTTCGCAAACGAAAAAACTCGAAGCCGAAGCTTCCGTAGTTGAAGCGGGCAACCGTGCGCAGGCGCGCGCTGCAGTTGCGAATGCCGATCGTGTCGAAGCCGAGGAACGTGCGCGTTTGGAAGCGCCCGCAAAGGCCGAGAAGGCGCGCACGATTGTTGAGGCGGAGGCGGCAGCCGAACGTCAACGTATTCAAGCGGTGGCCGAAGCAGGCGCAATTTTCGCGAAGCTTGATGCGCAGGCGCGTGGCGAGTACGAAGTTTTGTCGAAGCGTGCAGAAGCGTTGGGTCAACTGGTTGAAAAAGCCGGCGGCGCGCGCGAAGCATTTCAACTGTTGATGGTGGATCAGATTCCGCTGTTGGCGGAGTCGGCGGCGAAAGCGATTTCCAACATCAAGTTCGACAAAATTGTCGTGTGGGAAGGTGGTGCAAACGCCGGAAACGGAAATGCGTTGGGTGGAACCGCCGGATTTATTCAGAACCTGGCCAAGAGTATGCCGCCGATGATGGATGTGTTGCGCTCGGTGGCTGGTGTTGAGTTTCCGGCGTTTCTGGGAACGATGGCGCAGGAATCGGCAAAACCCGCGAGCGCGGATGCGTCATTGACTGCCAGTTCGGAATCAGTCGGACTTATCAAGAGCGATGACATCAGAACTGATTGACGTCGTTTAGTGAAAAACAGAACGGGCCTTCGCGTAATTGCGTGGGCCCGTTTTGTTTTGAGTTGGTGCATCAAATCTTCCGATACCACCGTCGCAGAAACGGCGCGACCAGCGCCGGCCACCCGCCGATGCGAGCTACCGAACCGGTTCCCACTTCTCAGTGCGGCCAAATGCCGTCTTCAGAAACGAGAATCCATTGAGTCCGACTGCGAGTGACATCAACTGCACGCTGGCATTCGACTGGCTGCGATCACGTTGGCTCAGGCTATACGCAAGCAGGCCGATCTGC